>JBMNNE010000001.1:0-278831 GCA_050953805.1 Acholeplasmataceae bacterium
GGATTTTCTCTATTATTATATAATAAATTATATAATTTTGATAGTGTTTTATCGTTTTTAACTGATGATTTAAATTGATATATGTAATTGTATGATGAATATCTGTACGATAGATTTGATATTTTCCTTTCAACTTGTCCATTACTTCTTGATGAGGAAAACCGTATATATTGTTAATTCCAACTGAAATAATGATATCTTTTGGTTTAACTGTATTTAAAAGAATTTCACTTGTTGATGTATTTGACCCGTGATGAGCTAATTTTAAAATATCTGATTTTAATTTATCTTGATATCTTTCAACTATTTCATTTTCCACTTTTTTAGAAATATCTCCTAAAAATAAAACATCATTATTTAAATATTTAAGTTTAAATGCTAATGAATTATCATTAGTATTATAATAATTTTTATTTGGGGAATAAAATTCTATTTGATATTGTGAACTAATAATAGTATCGTTCCCACTCATTTTTATAAGATGACATTGACTTAAATTATAATCATCAAATGGATTAATTAAAACATTTTTTACATTAATATTATTAATTAAATTATTAGCTTCACCAATATGATCATTATCAGGATGAGTTAAGATTAAATAATCAATCTCTCTAATTCCCATTTTTCTTAAAACATTTAAAACATCCCCATAGGCATCAACTACTATTACATCTTGATTAAATGGCGTGATAAAAATTGTCGTGTCTCCCTGATTGACATCTAAAAAATATAGTCGATAAGTCGGATTTAGATATGCCTTATTATATACTAAGAATAAGAGAAAGGTTAACGAGAATATATGTTTATTGATGAATCGCTTATTGGTAAATAACAAAATAATAATTAAATAATAAATAAAGATAAACCCCTTATCAAAACTAGGAAAGGAAATGTTTAAATTGAAACTTGCAAGATAATTAATAATGATTTCAAAATAGGTTAAATATAACTCAGATATTGATGACAAGAATGGCATGATTAAAACAGTGATAAAGAGGTAAACAAAGCCATTTTGAAAGGTTATAATAATTAGCGGAGTAATTACAAAAATCATTATATAAATATTATTATAAGTGTTAATTAGAATTGGAAAAATTGATAAATAAATGGAAAAATATAAAAGATATCTCCTTACTAAATAGTTACCTGTTTTAATTTCCTGATTCATTAAAGCCACTGTCGTTAAAATGATAAAACTCAAAGGAAATCCAAGTGAATAAATAACATAAGGAGTTAATAATAAAAAGCTTAAAAATGTATAAAAGATAATATCTAGTCTCGTTAATTTTAAACTCCACCACCGATTGATTGATGTAATTAAACTCATCAATAATACTCTTAAAACGACGAACTTAAAACCAGATAATATACTCCATAAGAAAAGTATCATCAAAATTATTTTATCTTGATTTTTAGATTCAATATCTAGATAAAAAAAGACTTTTTTAAAGATTAATAATTGCATAAATAAATATTCCTGATAAATTGATTAAATATGAAATTTGTAATTTATTTGTTGCTATTTTAAAATTAGTATCATGCTCGTTAATTCCTAGGATCATTGATGTTAAGTAAGTTTTCGTTAATGGTGGAAATTTATCTAAATATCTTTTAATTAATAATTTAGGATAATAAAAATAATGATATCCATCTTTTTCTATTATGCAATTAGAAATTTCATACAATATATTATTCGATAAAAGATAATTGCGATAATTAAAACCAAAAGGGACTCTTGTTCCTTCTGGTTTTTTATATCACCACTAATTATTAAAACATCTCCTACTTTATATTTTTCTTTAGTTTTAACTAAAAATTTTATATTTTTACTTTTTAATATTAGATTGCTTCTATTTTCATAAACTTCAACAACGACTCCTTTTATCACTTCAGGAGGTTTAATAGTGTTAACTAAAAACTTTATTAAAAAAGAAAGACAAGTAATCATAATGAAAATAACTAAGATTTTCATTTGATACTGTCTTCTAAATTTATATAATAAAAATATTACTATTAAAATAAAAAAAGCGTTATAAAAAGATGCTAATATGGCAGATATAATAAAATAATATGGATAACTTTTACCTGATAAAGAAATAATCTTTGATCTTATTGTATGTAACTTCGCCGATACCTTTAACATTTAAAAGTTCTTCTACTGATTGAAACTTACCGACTTGCTCCCGGTAAGTTAAAATATTAATTGCTCGAGTTTCAGTAATATTTGGAATTGTAATTAATATGTTATAATTAACATCGTTTAAATTATATTGATTTGGTTTTTCTAAACTTTCAACCGTTGACGGAATATAATACCGATGATTAGCTTGTAAAATTTCATTTAAGTTAATTTCAGATAAATCTGCGGTTGGTTTTACTCCTTGAGAAAAATTAATTAAATCACTTAAAGTCATATATTCCAAAACTTGATATTTCCCTGGAAAGTTAATATCGCCATATATTTCGACATTGATTATTTTCGGTGTCTGATAAGTATATGTTTCTTTCTTTGGCCTACTAATAAAAATAATTGCAGAGACAATAAAAAAAGCAATTACTCCGGTAGGTATTATTAATTTTTTCAAACTATCACCCCATTCAATAATAGTTTGAATGGAGATATTTTACTTTTTATCTAATAAATATTAGAAAATATCCGATAATAAAAGAAAGTAGATTAGCGACTAAGGAATAAAGATACATAACCCACCACGATCTTCCGCGTTCTTTTAATTCGTTTTTTAAAATTAATGTATAGGCTGTTCCTTCAATTAAGAAAATTAAAATTTCTAAAATAATTATTACTAAAAAATCAAAAATACCAATTCCAAAATAAAATGACCAAATACTGATACCAATATTTAATAATATCTGAGTGGCGACATTAACTAAAATAAAAGCTAAAAATTCCTTTTTCTTCAATGGTCTAAAGACAATTAATGCAATCAGCAACTCAATTGTAATCGTTAAGACAACCCTTAAAATAAATTTACCGGTTTCTCTAAAGAAATATGGTTGTTGTTGTAACTCTACTGGAAAATTGACTTGATTAATATCGCTGTTAGCTCCTTTAATCTTAGCTAAATCAAAAGTATAGATACTACCAAAAGCGTATCTTTGATAAATTTTACTAACAATAAATTTATCCTGTTCAGGGAAATAGATTAACATTTTAAAAGTTCGTGGAGGATGATACCCCCATCGATATTTACCTTCACCAGATAACCCCGAGAAAAAACTTAAAAAATAAAAATTATCAATATCTTGATAATCTTGAAATTTTCTCCATATTTCTAGATTTTCTCCTTGATATGGTTCTCTTGTTTCCTCATCATAATATCCGAATGGACCAGTTGATTTTTCTTGAGACAATAATGTTACATAATACTTTTTGTCATCGACACCTTTAATGATTATCTCAACATATGATTTAGGTCCAACATCAGCTTTAACTACATTAAGATTTAAAATTGTAATCAATAAAAAAGAAACCATTAAGATTAATAAATATTTTATTATATTATGTTTCTTTTTCATATTTAAGACTCCTATAATTATTTTAATTTACAATAAAATAATATACTTTATTTAAATAATTGTCAAGTTAACACGAGCAAACAAAAAGCCGAATAAAACGGCTTTATTTTCTCTTTCTATGTCGAGATTTAGTTTGATATTTAGAATCAAAGATCTCAACGGCACCCAAAATATTGACTTTTCCTCTAAAATCATAATTGTATTCAATAAAATCATCAGTCTCACCATTTTCAGCAACACTAACAATAATTCTAAATTCACTGCCAATATCAAAGAATCCAAACCCTTGATAATCAGTTTTTATCGAAATTTCAACGATATCATTACCATCTTCTTTTTTAGTAATAAACTGAAATTTTCTTTTAGTTTTAAAGAAATTAAAATTAGGGTCAAATAAATCATATGAAGCTTTACATTCGGGTTCTAATTCAATGATTTCATTTTTATCTTGAAAATAATGACGAATAGTAGAACGAACAGTACCAGTATTAGTTTTTCGACTAATTTCAAAAATTTGGACTTCGTTTTCAGTATAATTTACTATTGTCACATTATCTACTGTGGTTGTTATTTTACCATCTTCACCGATAACACTCTTAAACTTGGAAACAAGTTTATCTCCTAAATATAATTCTCCATTAATAGTTGAGGTTCCATCGTCATTTTTTTCTGTTGTATATTTTGTAGAAAACTCAACCTTTGAACCATTTAAATGTTTAGAATTAATGTTTAATTCTAGAGTATCTTTATTTAGTCTTACTGGTGGTTTGATATCACTAGCTAATAAAAAGGTTTCTACACTTTCAAAATATGGATCAATTTCTTGATATATTTGATCAAAAACCTCATAAACCAAGTCCATAGGATTACCATTATCGTTATCATTAGATACAGTAACATAAGGAACGCTAAGAGCTTGCGAACTAGTTGATAATTGATATGCTGAGACTGCAGAAATCACAGCCGCTTCTTCTTCCTTAGAATATAACGGTCTATTAAAACTATTGATAGCAATTGTAGCCACTGCAATTAAAACAATAATTGCTAGTGAAAATGAAGTAACTAATCTTAAAACTGGGCGTCGGAAGCGAGAAGGAGCTACTTCTTTTTCTTTTATATGAATATTTTCAAGATCGATTTTATTTAAAACATTCGGAATCTTTTGTTCGATTTCTGATTTCAAGGAAGCTTTAAATGCTTTTCTACTCACTTACAACACCTCCTTTTGATATAGTTTTGATAATTTACTAATCGATTGATTGTAAACCCAAATTACCGTGCCTAAAGGACGATTAGTAATTTCAGATATCTCTCTGAAAGTCAATTCGTCAACAACACGAAGTAATACAATCAATTGTTCATCACTTGATAACATCTCTAATAATTCTAATGCTTCCGCTTTTAAATCTAAATTCTCACCAGTTGATTCAAAATATACTTGTTCTTCTTCTAAAAGATCAACATTTAATTTTCTTTGGTTACGACGATAATAATCAATCGCTAAATTTCGAGCGATAGTTCCTAACCAAGTTTTAAAGTTTTTACCATGTTGAAAAGAGTTGATATTTTCAATCATCTTGATATATGTATCTTGCATTAGATCTTCAGCATCTAAATCATCTTTTACTATAGAGTAAATAATTGAATAAACCATTTTATGGGTTTGGTAATAGATAATTTCAAATGCTTGGTTATCTCTATTTTTAATTCGTTCAACTAGTTGTTTAATATCAATTGCCATAATATAATACCCCTACGTTACATAGGGATATTATATCATATTATGGCCGATCCTAATTAATTAGCTGGTTCGTCATTTGTATTATTTGGATTTCCTTGTTGATTATTTTTACCTTTTTGGTGTCTGTATTCGTGTTGGAAATTGAATTCTGATTCTTGTTCAACCCCAGTTAATCTTGATTTAAATTTAAATTTACCTTCAAATTTATATGTACAAACAACTTCTTCACCACTTGAGTCGATAATTAATTCAGCTTCTAAATCTGAATCTAAAGTTCCAACTACTACATCAAAATCTTCTAATTCAAGATCAACATCAATGTGCTTACGATCTCTAGTTTGAGTTCTAGTTTGTAATTTAATTTTAACTTCTGAATTACCAACTTCAGTTTCGATTTCTAAAACCATTTTACCTTTTTCGTTTTTAATTTTTAATTTGAATTCATGATCTAATCCATGGTCATTTTGAACTTTATATTCAAATTCTCTTTCGCCTGCTTGAACTTTTGATTTAACTTCAACTTTAACACCATTAGCTTCGTGGACAACTTTAACTTCCTTTTCACCATTTTCGATTTCAACTTCACCATCGATTGGTACTTCTCTAACTGAGTCACCCATAGTAATGACTAATAAACCTTTGAATTCAGTTTCAATTTCATCATCTTCAACTTCGTGTTCAATTACATTGTAATATAAGACATACTTAACTGTATTTCCTTCTAAATCTGTTGAAGTGTATGAAGCCATTTTTTCAAATCCATCACGATCAGAATCGCTATGTTTAATTTCAACATTTTCTAAGAATGTTTCAAGCATTTTTAACTGCTCATCAATTAATTGAGTTACTTTTTCAGCTAAATTAGATTCGATTGAAGTTCTTAAACTTGCATCAATTCCTTTACCGCTTGAATCAAGGCTAACATTTGGTGCCGCTTGTAAAGTTGCAGCGCTAGCGCTCATGTTTGCAGCTGATACTGCTTGAATCATATATGCGTCTTCTTCTTTAGCTAATGCTTTTGTACCACCACACGCTAATAAGGTAACGCCCCCTAAAATTAATAAGAATACCAATAATAAATTTTAAAAGTTTTTTTCATTTTCATCTTTCCTCCCTTTTCACCTATTATACGAACGAGCCCCCCTAAATTATTGGTAAGTGCGTTAATTTTGTGAATTTTCACATAATTTGCTATGATATTACCGGTGATATGATGATTAAACAATTAAATGATAAAGAAATGATTGAAGTAATCAACTCTAATAAAGACTTAATTTTAGTATTAGCTATAGGTCATGATTGTGGATTATGTTATGCAGCTGAATTTAAGATTAATAATGTATATGCAAAAAAATACCCTAATATTAATATATATAATATAGATATAACTAAGAATCCTTTATTTAGAGGGAACCACATCGTCTTTAGTACGCCAACACTTCTCGCTTTTGAAAATGGTATAGAAATCTTTAGAGAAGCTGGACATATTGATTGGAGAAACTTTGATCGTTTCTTAAATAACTATTTTAATTAAAAAGAGGTTTTTGTTGTAAACCTCTTTTTTTACCAATTTTTATTTGACCAAGTCTCTTAATTTTTGCAAAATAACTACCATCGCCCAAGTATCTCTCTGGCAATAATCTAGAAGATCTTGTTGTTTTTTAAGATATTCTTCATTAGATAAATTAACTAATTTAGAAAATTCTAACACAGCATCAGTCCCATTTTTAACTTCTAAATCTTGATAAGTTAACTTGGGTGCAAAAACCGGTAATACCTTTTTAATTGAGTAACTACCATTTAATCTTTTATCATAGAATAATATTTTATTAGGTGCCTTCTCTTTTGAAAAAAGATTAGTCCTACCTTTAACTAAATCCATTAAATCAAAGGCATTATTGACCAATGGACGCATTTTTTCTTCATATTTAGGATTATTTTTTAAATAATTATTAATAATCGCTTTCTCAAATGAAACATTATAAGCCACAATCATTCCATTAGGATCACTTAGTTTATTAAATAGCGTTTCAAATAATTCATCACGACAATCTATGTGATGATTTTTAGCGATAAACTCAAAGTGATCATCATTTAAATCACATTTTCCCGGCTCACGCTCTATATGTAAGGAATATTGAAACGGAGATTGCTCATAACATTTTTCATTAACAAACCTAGGTAATGGTGCTGCAAAAGTTTCAAAATCTAAATGATAAATTGGATATTTCAACATCTCAATCCCTAAATTGATGTTTTCGCTATCAATATATTGAACATCATCAGTTATACATCTCAATTGAATTATTTGTTGGGGATATACTAAGTTTTCTTCTTTGAAATCAGTAATCTTAGTAAATCCTTTTTCAATTAAATCAAAACGTTGAGTTTTATTTTTGGGGTCATCTTTAGACATTAAAAATCCGTAATGATTATTAAAAAAGTTGAAGATACTATTTTCATTAGGAATGTCATGATCTTTTTGACAAATTACTTTATAGAAAGGACACTCACGTGTCTTTTTAATTAAGCAATGTCTTCCAATTGGAACTTTACTTTGATTAACATTATTTAATCTGTCAACCACCCTATCTAAATATAATTCAATTTTTGGCATAATCTCTTCGGTTAATTTCGTTAAATCAAAAAAGCTAATTATTTCATCACTATAATAGTTATCTCCGTACTTATCTTTTTTTCCGTCATAAATATAGTTACTATTTAATACCGCAAGAAAGTAACGAATGGGTTTTGTTAATTTTTTTTCATTTTTTTCAATCACGAATCTTTGGAAAGCCAAGTCAGCACTCATTCTGCCTAAATCATGAAAAGGATCACTAAATGCTTTTTCATCAACCGGTTTACAATTTGGTTCCATTTCATGATTACGTTTGAATATATGACCATATTTTTTAAATAGAGGATTTTTACCGCCTTTATCTAAAAGTTTTTTACTAGTTGTTGCTTTAACTTCACAAATAATGATTTCATCATCATTTTCTAAATAGACATCAAGGAAACAATGAAATTTATATCCTTCATAATTAGATTCGAAATGTTTTTGATCTTTTAACTCATTGCCATAAGTAATTGTTCCACCATATAAGTTATGTAACGCATTGGCTGCTAAAATCTCAATTTTACGGAAATCATCTTCAAAAGGTGATTCCAATTTATCTTCAATTAAATCTAAATATAAATCTTCATCATCTAATTGTTCATAATCATAGTCGATATCATCATATCGAGCTTCAAACATTGATCTTAGCGCTTCTAACTTCTTATATAGATTCTCTTCAGAATATATAGCTTCGATTGAATCTGGATCAGTAGTAACAATCGCATTTTGTTTATCTCGATAAATCGTATAAAGTGCCGCAAATCGATCACAGCGAATCAAATTCAAAAATCTAGATTTTGATATTTGCATAATTTCACCTCTTACTCGTTTGATAAGACTAAAGTAAACGAACGTTCATTATTAGTTTTATTAGTGATAATAAAAACCAATTTATCGTCCAACTTACCTTTACTAACTTTAAACTCATCACCTAATAACATTTCTTTTTGGAAAAATAATTCTAAAGTATTAAAATTTTTAGCTTCATCAATTTCTTCTTGTGTCATGGCATCATAAATAAACTCTAAATATCGTAAATGATTAGTATGCCCTAAAACATCTAAGTGTGAATTTAAAACTTGACGATTAGCAACATCTATTAATTCGACTTCTTCTTTAAAACTAGTATTTAAACTTAATAAATGAATCAATTTTTGTTGTAAGGGATCAAAAGGCAGTTCTTTACTACGATATAGTTTGCGATCACTCATATCCATTAAAATAGAATATGATGCTCCT
This sequence comes from Acholeplasmataceae bacterium, assembly GCA_050953805.1. GTDB lineage: Bacteria > Bacillota_I > Bacilli_A > Acholeplasmatales > Acholeplasmataceae > DUQW01. The sequence continues at coordinate 9,141 of JBMNNE010000001.1, forward strand.
TGAAGATGACAAAATTCATTGCAAACTTCAAATTCTCTTCGATAATAAGGTCCTCGTTGGCCAGCATACCATGTTGTTCCAATTAAATCTTCTTGTGATAACAGTGGGCGAATTATTTTAATTTTCATTGAAATTAAAACCCAAGCATAGCGATCTTGAATATAAACTCCTACACCTTGTTCAGTATCTTTTAAATGTTCATATGCTAGCGTTGAAAATACTTTTGGATAACCATATAATTTTAATCCATGTAAATCAAAATCACCAACGTTTAAATAAATGTTATATTTCATAATTGACACCTCAAAATAATTATACAAAAAAAATTGGCTTAAGCCAATTTATTTTCTCAATTATAGTAATTTATCTTAAAAGTACGATATTTAATAACTATTCATCATTTAAAAGAAGTCCATATAACATCTTATCTAAACCATAGAAATCACGTTCCTCGGCTCTAAACAAATGTACTATTATATCTCCCATATCGACTAAAACCCAACCACTTGATTTTCCTTCGATATTTTTAATTTTATCTTTAAATGTTTGTTTTAAGTTATTGGCTGCTGCGTTAGCTTGACGCTCATTAACTGTTGCAATAACAAAATAATCATAAAACGGTGATGTGTTTTTAAAGTCATAAACTTTAATATCTTTGATTTTTAAATCATCTAAAACGGTTACTACTGGTTTGATTTTATTCATGTTTCCTCCTTTTTTATTTGATAAAAAACTAAAGTTTTTATCTGATCGGGGTGTGGAATTACACCTTTACTTTCTAAATGTTTAATATTGCTTTTAAGAGCGTATACTAAGGCTTCATCCAAATCATTAAGCGCTAAACGATATACTTCTTTTGAGTATGAATAAGTTCGATTAGGTTCACATTTATCGGCTAAATAAATTATCTTATCCAATTTGGTTGCATTAGGACGGCACCAAATGTGATATTTAATAGCATCTAAAACATAGTTTGTTGTTTCTGGTCTGATTTCTTTTAATGCTGCTGCCGCACTATATGCGTGATATATAAATGGATAGTCTTTAAATTCTGATATTATATCGTTTCCCAATAAATTACGATGCATATCAACCGTATCATATTTGGTGTAGTCATGAAATAATGCCGCTAAATAACAATCCATTTCATCTACATTATATAATTTTCCCAACTCAATTGCCACTTGAATAACTCCTTTAGTATGAATCATCCGATTGGGGTGATCACTGAATTTTTTGGATACAATCTTTTCTAATTCTTTCATAAGAAAAACGCCTCTTTTAAACTGATATGTAGTCCTTTTGGAATTACCAATTGGACTGTTTTAGGTCCATTTAGATGAATTACACCAATATCAGCAATGGTAATCTGATACTTAATATCATTAGATAATTTTAAAATATGTTTTGTATAACTAAGCTTTGTTGAAAGTTGATTTTCCAAATTTTCAATATTAATTCTGCGAATGTCTAAATTATTGAAATACGACACTACTGAGCCATTTCCTTTTATTAGATGTAATGAGAATATATCATTATATAATAGTGATTCTTTTACTTTTAAATTGAAAATCACAGGTTTAATTTCTTTGGTTGGTATTAATTTGCGATATTCCTTATAAGGCAATATATTATGAATATAATCGCCTTGATAAAGTCCTGGTAAATCATGAATCTTAAGATGTTTAAAGTCTTTAGTTATTGTGTCTTGAGTTAGTCCTGCCTTAACATCAACTAATGCTAAATTTTCATTAGTTAAAGCATTTAATATTGTCGTTTTTCCACTATTTTGAACTCCTAATAAGTAAACATCTTTAATATCTTGATATGACATGAGATATTTTTTTAATTTTTCAATATCTTCTTGATGAGTTGCTGACATTAAAATAATGTCCTCATATTCAGCATGATATAAATTAGCTTCTTCTTTTATTCTTTTATATAAATAATTATAGTTAGTTTGAGGCGGCAACAAATCTAATTGATTAACTATATAGACAATTTTAAGATCTTCTTGATATCTATTTATTGGATAGGTAAACATCAAATCAAGATATAAAACTGAAGAGACGACTAAAACCAAGGAATTTTTATTCATACCAGGAATTTCATTAGGATGATTGTGCTCCGTTACATCCTTATAATGTTTTAGTCTATAACAAGATATGCAATAATCCATATTTAAATCTTTAGTATAACCAACGTCATTTGGATTGATCGATAGTTCAGCACCACAGCCTAAACACTTTTTATTACTCACGAAAAGTCTTTATCCTCTCTAAATATAATTCAGGTGCCTTATTCTTTATTTTCTTTAGCAATCTACTTTCACGAAAACGATTAATTTTGGTAGGGATTCCCTCAGAAGCCGGATCAATTGGATTAACTAAGATTGTCATAATACCTAATTTATTAGCACCAATGATATCTGTCATCATTTGATCTCCAATGGCACACACTTTATTAGGACTTGAATTAGTTAGTTTAAGGGCTTTTTTGTAAGCTCTTTTGAATGGTTTTTTAGCAGATGCCATAAATAAGAAATTATTACCGACAGCTAGCTTAGTTCTTCTCTTATTATTATTAGTAATAATTATGATTTTAAATCTTTTTTCTATTTCCTTTAAAAACGAAACCAATTTTTCTGGTAATAACGGAACATCATAAGGTATTAAGGTATTATCTAAGTCAAAAAACAAGGTAATAATACCCTTGTCTTGAAGTTTTTGATAATCAATTTTGTAAATATCTTCGTAAAATAAATTAGGAACCTTATTGATCATTTTTAGCTAATGTTGATACTGAAACTTCTAAGATTTTAACTGTAAATACATTACCAGTTTCAGCTTTAACTGTTATTTCATCACCAACTTGACGATTTCTAATCGCTTTACCAAGTGGTGATTCAACAGAAATTGTACCTCTTGATGGATTCGCTTGAAGGTGACCTACTACATCAAATTCTTTTTCAAGTTTTTGATTAACAAAAAGTAATTTAACTTTTTTACCCATACCAACAACATTATCATTAGTTGCTTTTATGATACGAACATTTTTTAATATATAATCAATTTCTTTAATTCGAGCTTCAATTTGAGCTTGTTCAGTTCTTGCTGAATCATAATCTGCATTTTCAGATAAGTCTCCTTGAGCTCTAGCTTCTTTTAAATTTTGTAAGTTTTCCGGTCTTTTAACTTCTTTTAAATAGGCTAATTCAGCTTCATATTCTAAAACTCCCTCTTCAGTTAAGTCATATACTCGCTTAGTCATATTGATTCTCCTTTTTCTTTATTAATACATGATTTATTATATCACGATCTGTTATTTATTTATTATTTTTAATAATAAAACAATATATTTTTTTATTTATATTCTAATTTTTTTAAGTTTTTTATTAATTACACGATGATTTGGCATCAATTTGTCTAATACTTTATAAAATTTTTGAGAGTGATTAGGCTCAATAAAATGAGCATATTCATGATACATAACATATTCTAAAAAGATCGGATCTAGTTTAGCTAGTTTTAAGGCAAACACTATTTCTTTCTTGTCTAAGAAGCATTTACCATAATAAGTCTTAACATTTTTTATTTTATGTCTAACCAAATCTAACTGATAATATTTAATTCTTTGTAGCACATAAGGTGCTAATTCCTCAATCTTTTTATATAATTCTACCTCATAAATACTATTAATAGCATGTTCTAAATTAATATCTACAGATTTAAAAACCACTATACTATTATCACCAATTTCATATTTAAATTGGCTATTTTCGTAAATCTCAAGAAGGTATGTCTTCCCAAATAATAACATTTCATTATCATTAAGTTTAATTTTAGAATTAATTTTCCGATAAATTAAATTAAACTTATCATCAATTATTTGGATAATTTTAGCATTAGATATTCTTGAATTTGTTGTAACAACTAATAATCCATCTTTAAAATGAAGATAAGTATGTTTAATCTTTTTAATAACAATTTTATATTGAATAGATTTACCGTCTTTTGAATAAGTTTTGATCATAAAACTTTCCTTAACATTGAATACTTTTCTACTTTAAATGGCATCTTGATAAATACCGTTTGTTTTGCATGTCTTGCCACTTCAATATTTTTCCCATCCTCATTAATTAAATTATCTAAAACAAAATATTGATTGGATTGATTAGGACTAAATACCTCAATTCTATCTCCTATTTTAAAATAATTTCTTTGTTCAACTTCAGCTATCATCGTATCAGCATTAAAATCAATTACCAAGCCGATAAACGCTTGGTTAGGGCGTTCTCCTAGAAATTCAAATAATTGTTTACTAGGGCCAATATCGCCATCTAAATAGCCTAAACCAGTCAAACGATTTTCCGCTTTATAGATTTCATCAATATAAAATTGAAAATTGTCGATATTTCCTTTTTCATAATATTCATCAATAAGCATTCGATAAGTCTTAACCACAGTTGAGATATAATGAAGGCTTTTCATTCTGCCTTCTATTTTTAATGATTTTACACCGATATCAATTAATTTGGGGACAGCAGCAACTGCCATTAAATCTTTTGATGACATTGAAAAATATTGGTTAGAAATTAATTTATTATCATTGTATAAATGATATTGCCAGCGACAAGAATGTGCACAACCCCCACGATTAGCATCACGGTTAGTTAATGTATTAGATAGCGAACATCTACCTGAATAACTCATACACATACCACCATGAATGAAAACTTCAATATCTAACAATTCTTTAGGGAGGTCATCTATCATTTTAATTGAAAGTTCTCTGCCTAATACAATCCTTTTGACACCATATTCTTTCCAAAATTTGAGCGAATATCGATTAATAGCTGATTGTTGAGTTGAAAGATGGATTTCTAAATTTGTATGTTTTAATGCAGTTTTTATTATTAATGGTGAAGCACAAATTATCGCATCAACCCGAGCTGCTTCTAAAGCTTTTAAATATTCAACTAAACCATTCACATCTTCTTCATGCGGGATGATATTAGTCGTAACATACACCTTTTTACCTAATTTATGAGCAAAGTTAACCGCTTCTTTAATGGTTTCAATCGTAAAATTAGAAGCTCTAGCCCTTAATGAAAATTGATTTCCACCAATAAAGACAGCATCCGCTCCGTAAATCAAGGCATATTTCAATTTTTCTAAATCTCCAGCAGGAGCTAATAATTCAATCATAAATCTTCCTTTAAATAGACAGTTTTATTCGTATAAAAACCGTCATCCCATTCTTCATTGTATTCTAGCATTAGTTGATCTACTAATTTTTGATCGAAACCATTTTTATATAAATTAATGATATTTTTGGCATATTCATCATCTTTAAATAAGGAATCAACAACAAAATAATTAGCTACTTCTTTTATTTTGTTTAAAACTTCAAAACTATTGGTTACATTTGGCCTAAATACATGAGTTCCATTTTCATCTTCTAAAATAGGATATTTTTCAGTTACTCTTTGAGTTTCAGTTAAATGATATTTATATCTATTACCGTTTATATCTAGTTGATAATGTTCATAAAAATTACTAATTAGTTTTCTTTTTGAATAAAACATACTGTAATAACCATGTCCTAAAATAAATAATTCATATTGTTTGTAATAACCAATATTTAAAATATCTTCAATCGTTATTTCTTTACCAACAAATGATCCTTTAATATTAAATTGTGATAAGAAATTAAAATCAAATTGATTAGTTGATAAGGTCTCTCCTTGCCAGATAACTTTAGAAGCCATTTTTTTGTTAATTAAATAATAAACTAACCCTAAATCACTAGCAATAATACCGGTTAAATCATCTAATAATATCGAATCTAAAAAAGCGTCTAATTTAGGAAAATCTTCATCATAAAACATTTTATTTAAAGTTAAGTACACTTCTTTTTGGTTATCTTTTGAAAATTTAATTATTTGATTAATTTCTTCAACATTAAATGATTTAGGAAGACGAATTGAAAATAAACTATTCCCAACAATATAGCCGTCTGCAATAAGTAAGTTTTCTAAATTATTTAGTTTATGTAAGGTAGTTAGATATTTCACTATTTTCTCCTCTTGGAAACGCTAATTCCATCACCAACATTATAAATGGTCGTGTCAAATTCATCATTGTCTTTTAAAAATAATTTAAAATTATTAATTTTTTTAAGTAATTGTTTAGTTCTCCTTGAAACTTTATTAATATCAAGATTATGAAAATTCAAATTATCACAGACAATTAATCCGTTATCATTTAAATTATTTTTAAATTTTTCAAAAAACTTTTGATATTGGGCTTTAGCAGCGTCAATAAAAATTAAATCCACTTTTTGATTGATTTCTACTTCTAGTGCATCACCATGAATTATTTCAATATTTTTTTCAAAATTAGCTAATTTTATATTCTTTAAAGCTTCATTATACATAAAATAATCACGTTCTACCGTGATTATTTCGCATCCTAAATTAGCCATGTTAATGGCACTATATCCAATTGCAGTCCCAATTTCTAGTACAGTCTTAACATTATAATTTTTTATTAAATTTAATAAAAAATCTAGTCCTTCATCATTAATAATGGGGACGTTATTTTCAATAGCGTATTCTTTTAAATTATAAATGAAGTGATTCTTCATCCTCATAATAATGAGCCATTAACTCATCTAGCATATCCCAATCTTCTTCTTCAGTAATATCCTCAAGAGTTCCTTCTCCAGGATTATTAGGATCTTCAACATAGATTGCAGCGCTTAATTCGTTAGTATCAGTAAATTCAAATACTACAAAATTTCTGCCATCTTCTGCTTCATGGGTAAATAAAATGTTACAAACAATTTCTTCACCTAAATCATTGATTACTACAAATTGATCTTCTTTCATTTTTATTCCTCGCTTACTTCATAAAAATTATATCATAATTTTATTTGTTTATACTATTTAAATAATTTTGTAAGATGATAGTTGCCGCTAATTCATCTTTTAACTTTTTCTGTTTTTCTCGTCTAATCGAACCTTTAATTAAAGTATCAACTGCTTGTTTTGTTGAAAGTCTTTCATCCCATAAAATTACTTCAACTGGGGCTACTTCTTGAAGTTTATCTTTAAAGTTAAGACTTATTTCGCCTCTAATACCTAAATCGTGATTCATATGACGCGGAAGTCCTAAAACTACATGGGTAATATTGTGCAATTTAATTAGTTTCGTTAGATAGTCAATCGCTTCATGATAATTATCTTCGGTAAATCTAAATGTTTCTAAGTTAGAAGCGATAATCCCAGAAGTCGAAATCGAGATTCCCAAAGTTTTGCTTCCTAAATCAAGACCTAAATATTTATTCATTAATTATCACCCAAATTCGATCTAAAGTTTCATCTAGTTTAGACAAATTGGTGCCGCCTCCTCTAGCAAAGTCTGGGCGTCCGCCACCACGACCTTCGGTCATTTCGGACGCTAATTTAATTAATGTATTAGCATTTTTTAAACTAGATTTAGCAATAAAAGTAATCTTTCCGTCACGAACATTACTAATAAATAAAACTTCTAATTGATGATTTTCAAAAATTTGATCAACAATGCCTTTCAGTAAATTTTCATCATAATTTTCAAGTCTTAAAACTTCACGTTTAGATGTGATATGTTTAGTAATTGAAGATAGATTTTCTAAAGCTTGTTTTTCATGAAATTGGGAAACTTCTCTTTCATAATCACGAATTAATAACTTGTAATTATCTAAATAATTACGGTAATTTATAATATCGTGATAGCTACCAATAACTTTGGGAAGAACTTGCTTTTTATATGTAACTTCAGGAATTTCTAGTTTAGAAAGTTTATCATCTAAATTTGAAATTTCATTTAGTAGTGTCTTTAAATAATGAGAAACTTTACGGTCGACATTATCTCCGGTAACGGCTTCAATACGATAAATTCCTGATCCTATTGATTCAATTGAAGTAATTGCTAATGCCTTAATGTCACCCGTGTTTTTAACATGTGTCCCGCCACATAATTCAATTGAATAACCCATATTAACTACTCTAACGATGTCTTCGTATTTTTCACCAAATAATGCTTCTGCCCCTAAGGTTTTAGCTTCATCTATCGTCATATGGGAAATGTTTACCATTCGGTTTTGATTAATTTCATGGTTAACAATAGCTTCAATTTCCAATAATTCTTCAACTTGTGGAAATGTAAAGTTATTAAAATCAAATCTCAATGATTCACTACTTACTCTACTACCGTGTTGATTTACATGTGTCCCTAAAACTACTTTTAATGCTTTATGTAATAAATGAGTTGCCGAGTGATTTTTAATAACATCACTACGGTGATCACTATCTACTACCGCAGTAACCTCTTCTAACACTTTAAAAACCGGATCAACAACATGTAGATGTTGGCCATTTGGTAACTTTATGACATCTTTTACTTCAAAACCATTAATCGAACCTTTATCCGAAACTTGACCACCACTTTCAGCATAAAATGGTGTTTTATCTAATACAATTCCTTGGTCAAAAATCGCAATCACTTGACTCTTAGTTTTTAATGTATCATAACCAACAAACAACGATTTATCTTTAAAATTTAAAAATCTTTCATCTTGAACATGCATCGAACCCTCAACCGATCGACTACTTCTCGAGCGTTCCTTTTGAAGTTCTAATTCTTCATTAAATCCGACAAGATCAACTTCAAGATTATGCTCACTAGCATATTCTTGAGTTAATTCTATCGGAAATCCATAAGTATCAAATAACTTAAACGCATCTTTTCCAGAAATTTTATTAGTTGTTTTAGTTAAAAGTAAACTAAATTGTCTTTCTCCCTCAGCTAAAGTTTGTAAGAATTTTTCTTCCTCAATTAAAATTATTTTTTTAATAATTGATAAATTATCTTTAATTGATGGATATTGAATTTCCATAATTTTTACTACATCATCTACTAACAAATGCATAAAAGGTTCATTTAAATTTAAAGTTCTACCATGTTTTAATGCTCTTCTTAAAAGTCGTCTTAAAACATATCCTCGGCCTTCATTAGAAAATACGGCACCATCAGCTAAAGCCATCGTAATTGTTTTGATATGGTCAGAGATTATTTTGAATTCTTTTTGACCATTATACTTAACTTGGGATATAGTTTCTACATGATTTATAATTGGCATAAATAAATCGGTTTCAAAGTTAGTTTTTGTATTTTGAAAAATACTGACAATTCTTTCAAGTCCAGCCCCAGTATCAATATTTTTATTTGGTAATTCAGGATATTCTTCTCTTTTTAACCCTGGTTTTGAATTGTATTGTGAGAAAACGATATTCCAAATTTCGATATAACGATCATTTTCAATATCATCACGAATTAATTCAATACCTCGCAAATCAAATTTTTCACCACGATCATAAAAAATTTCAGTTGATGGTCCACATGGACCTTCACCAATTTCCCAAAAGTTTTCATACGAAGCAATAATGCGATCTTCAGGAATTCCTAAATTAACCCAATGTTTTTTCGCTTCTAAATCACTGGGATAATGAGTAAAATATAATTTGTTAATATCAAAACCAAAATAATCTTTACTAGTTAAGAGTTCATAACCCCACTCAATTGCTTCTTTTTTAAAATAATCACCAACCGAAAAATTACCAAGCATCTCAAAAAAAGTATGATGTCTCGAGGTCAATCCTACATTTTCAATATCATTGGTTCTAATACATTTTTGAACGTTAGTCATTCTTTTATTTGGTGGCATTTGTGACCCATCAAAATATTTTTTTAATGGTGCCACTCCAGCATTAATCCATAATAAAGTCGGATCATTAACTGGAACTAACGGACTAGATTCAATAATTAAATGCTGTTTACTTTCAAAGAATTTTAACCAAATTTCTCTAACTTCCTGAGCTGATAGCTGCTTCATATATATCCACCTACATCTTTAAAATAAAATCGTCCTTTCAAATCATCAAAGGACGACTAATTTTTTAATTAAAATTGCTAACTAAGTCTTTAGTCACCTTATGTATTTTATCATATAAAATATAAAAATACGTTGATAACGATATAATCGATAATTTTCGATTTTATATAATTAATGTTCTTTGTTGGCATTAATCGTGTGAACACTAATTTGCTTATAAGGAATATCAATTTCATACTTATCAAAAAGTAATTTTAATTCACGATTAATCGCTCTTCGGGCAGGATACTTATCTAACTCTAAGGTTTTGATATTAATTCTTATAATAACGCCACGTTCATCAAAACCATTGACCCCACCATAAAGTGGTCCTTCAATAATTGTTGGATTTCTTTCAGCCATTCCGGCAAAGTTTTCTTCTAAAATCTTTTCAACTCTTTCTAAATTTTCAGAATATGGAATTGGGATTTCAATAATCGTTATAATTAAATTATTCGAAGCATTAACGGTGTTTCTAATATCAGAATTGTTAATGATTTTAACATCACCTAAAAGTGACCGAATTTTAGTGGTTCTAATTCCAATTTCGATTACTTCACCTCTAAAATCGTTAACTTCAATGACTTCTCCAACCGTAAATTGTTGTTCAAAAATAATAAATAGACCGGCAATAACGTCCTGAATTAAATTTTGAGCACCAAAAGACAAAGCTAATCCTAAGATACCAGCACTAGCTAATAAAGCTGTTGTTTGGACTCCCCAAGCTGATAAGATTAGAAATAGACCGACAATCATCAATGAATATTTTAAAATACTAGTAATCAAGAATCCAAGTGTTTCAGCACGTGAGCCCTTAATGGTAATCAATTTCATAATTACATAGATGATTTTATTGATTGCCCAAATAAAAACAATAATAACTAATGTTTCCAAGATATGAACATAACTTTCTCCAATAAAAGCAATAAAATTAAAAAATTTACCGATGGTATTAACTGACAATTCATATAAAACGGTTCCTTCTTTAAATATATATTGTCCTAAAAAACCGAAAAAGAGAAAAATAACGGCAGTGGCTGTCAAAATAATAAACCAAATCTTATCTGATAGGGATTTTTTCTGCCACCAATTTTTTTCATTTTGTGGTGAAAAAAATTCTTTTTCTTCACTTTCTTCTACTTTTTCTTCTAAATTTTCATCAACTTTTTTTTCTTGTTCCATAATTTTTCCTCCTTAGAAAGTATAGTTAAGATTAATAAATTTTAATATTTTCACTCGTAACAATTAATTTGTTATCAAGATCATAAATTTTTACTGTTACATTTTGATAAGTTTTTGTCGTATTCACTTTAAAAAATGAGCCCATAAGATCAACTTCATATCCTTCTGTGATCAATTCATTATTACCATAAACATACAATTTATAGTTTGCTTCAGGACTACTCATTGTATGTTCATAATTAATATATAAAAAATATAATTCACTATCCGGTTCTTCATCTTGGACAAATACTCCGTTTAGGATTCTGATTTGTTCTGGGCCTAATGGTCCTAAATGTTGATAATGATCGACTAAAATAATATATTCAATTTGTTTAACTATGATAACTCTAATTTCATAATTGCCTTTATCAACAGCATTTTCAACAACAATATTATGACCTAAACTGCTTGCAATTAGTTGATTATCTAAATATACTTCAATTCTAACTGGTTCAGTAATATCAACGCCATAAAATCCAGCAAACACAATCATACTTGTTGATTCTGACATTGCTTCAATATAAGCTTCTGGATAAACGAAAGTTTTGATCATCCCAATCGGTGTCCCATCATATAAAACCTCCAAGGTAGCATCACCATAATTATTAGCACTAATGACTCCTTCAAAGAATGTAGTATAATCAATTGGTTCAACCAAACTAACCTCATTATTGGAATCAGTAAGTTTAACGCCAATTAAACCTTCAGGATTAATTGGGGTTCCAAATAAACTAACTTGGTATGTTAAAAAAATCCCAGGAGTAACATCAATAACCGCATAAACTAATTCATTATCAGCCTTTCTACTACATAGTTTTACTACACCATCAGAATTGATTCCATAAACGGTAACCTCGAGTTGTGAATTAGGTCGACTAACATCTAGACTTAGGATCTCACCATATTCCAAATCTGCACTATTAATTATAGAGATGCCATCACTAATTTCAAATCGATATAATTGATAATCCTCGATAGTATAAGTTGATGTTAGGTTAATAATCATCTCGTATTTTGCAAGATCAGTATTATATCTAATATTAGCCTTATCAATAGTTAGTGCCTTTATTGCCATCTTTTCAACTAATAAAGTAGTAAGTTCTCCCTTTAAACCGGATATTGATACTTGAAAATCAGTCCTTGGTTGTAAAACTTGAATTCTAACAACATTAGCATACGGTAAGTCTTCGCTTGTTACTAAACCTTGGCTTCCTAATATTTCAAATCGATATTGATCAAAATCACTATCATAATATGTTGATTCGAGATGAAGAATAACTTCATAATGATATTCTTCACTGTTATATTCAATATTCGCATTAATAATTTCTAGACTCTTAATTAATGTTTTTTCAATTAATAAATAGTCAGTTAAATAGTATTCTTCTTCATCCATTACTAACATTAGATAAATATAATAGTCAATCGCCTTGTCATAAGGCAAAATAAACTCTAAATCTTCTAGAATTAACATCTTAGTTATTTCATATGTCTCAACATTCTCCAAACAAACATATATTTCATATTTATCTGTCAAATAATCTTCAATTAAAACCCTACCCACAATCTGATCAAGTAATTCATAACTCAATGAAGCTTCTGGAAGTAAAAAGATATCAATACTTCCTGCTCCAATAACAACATCATTATAAATAACCTCAACTAAAGTAACTCCAGAATTAAAAATAACAAATTCATCACCTAAAAAATCATCATAATCATGAGTATTAATTTGAACCATCCCTTTAGAATCGGTAACCCTAATATCAACAGTTGCCTCTGAAGTTGGTGATGGACCGTAAAGATAAATATAACTAGTTAACAAACCACTACTAATACTTGAATATAGATTCATTCGTGCAAAAATAGAGTCAGTATCTAAAATTCTTTCCGCTAGTAAGGTTACTTTTTCTCCCCTAATTCCATAAACTGCAACATCTAATTGCAGTGTTGGATTTAAAATATCTATTTTAATTGTATTGGCAAATGATACATCTTCAGTAATGACTAAATCTAGCCCTTCATATATTTCAACTCGATATTGATCAAAATCATTTTCATAATATGTTGATGCTAAATTTAGAACGACTTGATATTTTGATAATTCACTATTATATTCAATATTAGCACTGATAATTTCTAAACTCTTAATTAATGTTTTTTCAATTAATATTGAATCAGTTAAATAATATTCCACTTCATTGATAACTAATACTAAATAGATATAATAATTAATTGATTTATCATACGGAATTGAAAAACTTAAATCTTCCAAAATAAGTGTTTTTGTAATATCAAATGTTTCTATATTTTCCAAATAAACATATAATTGATATTCATCCATAAGATATTCATCCAAGATAACATTACCAACAATATTATCTAATAAATCATATGACAACGAAACTTCTGGTGCAACAAAAACATCAACCTTTTCGCCACCAATTACAATCCCATCAAAAATTACTTCAACTATAGTATTGCCTGAATTCTCTATCATAGTATGACCAAAAATATCTATATCATACTCATAGCTTATTAATTGAATATTGCCACTAGCATCAGTTATTTTAATATTAATCAAATCTTGGGTATCATCTGGTAGCCCAAACAAAACAATATTGTAATATAAAGTATTAATATAACTATCCAAATTTACTATGGCAAATGGCACATCACCATCAAGATTTCTCTGATCTAGTTTTGTCGTAATATTATTTTTTACTCCGTAGACAACAACCGATAAATTAGGATAAGGATTATCAACATTCATCCAGACTTGATTTTGATAATTTAAATCAATAGTTTGTAGTATTTGCTCAAATTCATCAATTATTTCGAATCGATAACTATCAAATTCATTACTATCAAAGGTATTTTCTAAATTAATTTGAATTTGATATTCAAATAAATTAAGATTGTAAATAATATTTGCACGATTAATGCTTAAAAACCCACTTTCCTTTTTCTCGATTAGTTGTGGATAAAATAATTCATATTCAATATTATTCTTAATTAAAACTAAAGAAATGTAGTGATCATAATTTTCATCAAAGTTAATTTCAAAATTTAAATCTTCTTTAATTAAAACTTTGCATATTTCATTAGTAAATAAATTATGTAAATAAACATAAATTTGATATTTCTTAACTTGATAGTCTTCAATTTCAATTGAACCGCTAATTAAATTATTATCTACTTCATAATTAAAATAAACACTAGGCGGTATAAATATAGTTTCTCTAATTAAAATTTCATTTTTTAATCCCACTTTAGCCTCAACAACAATTTCATACTCATCAAAAATAGTGTCGTCAAGGGTAAAGATACCACTAAGTCTTGAAATTTCATTATTGTCGAAAATATGAACATCAACTGGTTTATTATTCAATAAAAGCGTGACCTTGATATCACTTTTAATTGCATAAAAATGATCTAAAATAGATAATTCATAAAAGATCTCGTGCCCATATGCTTGATAATAAAGTGAAGTAATTGGTTTACTGTTTGTCTTAATTTCTTGTTCATAAAGCGTAACCCTTTTTGGTATATTGGCAATAATTCTTAAAGTATAAGTTTCATTAAGACTAATTTGGGGAATGGTTATCAAATATTGAGGTTTTATCTCGTGATCCTCCATATAGATCGTTTGCAACTTATTTAATATTTGAATTGTTATTTTCCCATCATTGATATTTTCACGATTGATTAATGAAAAATCAATGATTAACTCATTGCCATTTTGCGAAAAATCAATCATTTTAACTACCGGGGCTGCTAGTCCCTTGACCTGCCGTTCGGCTAAAACTTGATCTCCAAAACCAATATCGCCTCTAACACTTAAGTTATAATCTCGATATTTAACAATAGAAAAGGTGCCGCTTTGTAAGCCAAGGACACCTTCATTTTCTTGTATTTCACGATTTGATTCTAGTCTAATTACTAAAGAATCAACATCAATGTTTGAATCTAAAGCATCAATATATAATTCATAGTGAAGTGTTTCTTCTTCAATATAGATATGATTAAAGTCAACATTTGGCTGTCTAAAAACTTGTGAGGTAGCGACTGTTACCGCAACTACGCTAACAACTGTTCCCAAAATAGTCTTTGGTAACAATTGCATAAACAATCTTTTAAATTCTCCTTCACGCCATTTTTTTTCGAATTTTTCCCTTTCTTCTTTGTATGACATAATCTTTACCCTTAGAAGTTTAAACTTCTACAAATATTATACATCTAAATGTATAATAATGTAAATAATTATTGATACTTTATCCATATAATTTACCCATTATCTTATTAACTAAGCTAATTGGTAATAATCGATATAAAAATAGGAAAAACTTGTAGGGAATTCCAACTACTTTTCTAACTGGAGGGCGTTTTTTCATGATGTTTTTATACATCACTTTCGAAACGTATTCAACACTCATTCCGTTTCTCTCATCGCGTTCCATTACTTTTACGGAACGATCAATTCTTTCACCATAATATTTAGAATTTGATTTATTTTTCTTACGATTATCAGTAAAATTAGTTTTAATATCACCGGGCATAAAATCAATAACTCTAATACCAAACGGTTTTAATTCAATATTTAATCCTTCACTATATAACGAAATGGCTGCCTTATTAGCTGAATAAAATGTCTGAAAGGCAATTGGTAAGACCCCAGCTACTGAAGAAATATTAGCGATTCTACCAAATCCATTTTCACGCATATAAGGAATAACTTGATTTGTAATATTGACCGCTCCAAAGAAATTGATATCAAACATTCTTTCAGCATCTTTAACATTAGTATCTTCAACTGCACCTGAGATCCCCATGCCCGCTGAGTTTAGTAAAATATCAATTCTTTTTTCTTTATCATAAATTTCCTTAACAATTTCATTAATTCGTTGATGATCTGTAATATCAGCTTGATAATAATTTAAATTTTCTAATTCAAATTCATTGTGGGCAATTCCGTAAACTTTATGCCCTTTTGCAATAAACCGCTTCGCATTGGCTAATCCAATTCCCGATGATGCCCCAGTAATTAAAACAATCACTATTCGTCACCTTCAATTTCTGGGAAATTTAAGACAACTGCAGCTATTACTTCAACTGCTTTATCAATTAATTCGTGGTTATGAGTTGCCATTAAACTAACGCGAATTAAACATTCACCCTTAGGTGTTGCCGGTGGAACAACAGGGTTAACATAAACTCCGTGATCAAATAATTCTAAACATATCTTTAATGTTCGTAGTAAAGTATAAGTATAAATTGGGATAATCGGAGTTTGTGATTCAATAATATGAACTCCTAATTCTTTTAATCGTTTTCTCATATAATTAGCATTATCAGCTAATTTATCAACTCGTTGTGGTTCCGCTTTTAAAATATCTAAGGCAGCATTAGCACTAGCAGTATTTGCTGGTGGAATGGCGGCCGAGAAAATATATGGTCGTGAATTATGACGAATATAGTCAATAACTTTTCTTGAAGCACAAACATAACCACCAATTGAAGCTAATGACTTAGAAAAGGTTCCCATAATAATATCAACTTCATTTTCTAAACCAAAATAATGGGCCGTTCCCTTACCATTTGGTCCAATAGTACCAAAACCGTGTGCGTCATCAACCATTACCCTTGCGTTATATTTTTTAGCTAATCTCACGATTTCTGGTAAATTTGCGATATCGCCACCCATTGAAAAAACGCCATCAGTAACGATCAGTTTACCTAATTTTGGATCAGCACTAGCTAATTGTCTTTCTAAATCTTCCATATCGTTATGATTATATCGAACCATTTTACCATATGAAAGTTTAATTGCATCATAAATTGAAGCGTGATTTTCTTTATCGCTAAAGACTAAATCATTGCGTCCTACCAGTGCCGAAATAATACCTAAATTAGTTTGAAATCCGGTTGAAAATAATGTGCAGTCTTCTTTATCTAAAAATTCAGCTAATTCACGTTCTAATTTGATATGAATATCAAGTGTACCATTTAAAAAGCGTGATCCAGAAACACCGGTACCATATTTTGATAATGCTTCTAAAGATTTTTTAATTACTCTTTCATCAGATGTTAGTCCTAAGTAGTTATTAGATCCAAACATCATCACTTTTTTACCTTCCATATCAACTACAACATCTTGTTTAGTTTCTAGTTGATGGAAATAAGGGTAAATCCCTGCTTGTTTCGCTTCATCAGCGATTGTGTAATTTTTAACTTTTTCAAATAAATCCATTATTTTGTCCTCTGATATGGTAGTTGAACTCGTACTCGTGGAACGATTTTTTCTACCTCTTCTACTTTCTCTTCTTTAGTACGGAATAATCCTTTAAATAATGCAGTTGCTCCAACTGTCGCCCACAGCGCAATAATGAAATATCTAACTGCATCCCAAACGAAATTCATTAGTGGAATTGTGGCCCCATCCGCAACCTCGGCATAAGGTAGGACATATTTTAATCCTTGTTGTAATCCGAAGGTGACACCCAATCCAATAATAATTTTTAATAATTGAACCCAAACTCTTTTATCTTTCGGATGAAATTTAATAACTTTCTTTTCAAATAAATATCCAATCGCAAAGGCGGTAAAAGCTCCAGCCGCTTGAAACATTTCTTTATTGTAAAGTTTAAATACGATTAATACGGCAACTCCGGCTAATATAAAAGGTAATAAAATTAAACCGACCAGTTCTTCTCTTTTAATTTTGGAAAAGATATAATAAACCAAAGTTACTGTAATAAATCCAATGAAAACTCCCAATAGTACATCTGTTAAATAGTGTTGCCCCAAGTACATTCTTGAAAACGGAACTAAAATAACATTTAAAATTAATAGTGTCCATATCAATTTATTTTTAGTTTCCTTTAATACTCCAGTAGTAATTGAACTGGCCGCATTACTATGTCCAGAAGGTAATGAATAGCTATGTTCTCCGTATGCCTCGGTTGCTGGTGTCCCTACACTTTCAACAGTCATTGAATCTTGGTAAGGTCTACGTCTTTTAATGACTACCTTTAAAATACCGACGACTACCGTACTTGTTAAAAATGCTGTGACAAACTTATAAGCCCATTTTTTATCAAATAACCAGTACAAGATTAACGCGATTACGATAAACAAATATGCTTCTCCTAAATAACTAATGTAGATAAATATTTTATCTACAATTTCATGTCTCATGATTCTTTGAATGAATTCAAGGATTTTTAATTCATAGCCGGTAAAATTCATATTATTCCTCCTTTAATATGCTTAAATTATAATATTTATGCTCATTTAAGTCAATTTTAAAATGATTATCGACAATTATCTGACGTTTTTTTAACAATTCAATAATTTCTTTAGCCGCCTTATAACCTTCATCTTTTAATTTATCAATTAATTTTTCGTTAAAATCCATTGATCTAACTTTATTAAATGAATCTAATCTTGAAAAAGATTTACCACATCTAAAATCAATTACGGTTACATTTTCATTTTTAATTTTTTTGCGGTTAAATTTACTCGCAATCGGAACCGCTAAAATCAACTCACACTTTTCTTCTAACAACGGTTCCATTGGATTATTTTCAATCATCCCACCATCAACATAATAGTGATCATCAATTTTAGTGCTTCCAAATAACATCGGAACTGACGCTGATCCTTTGGCAACTTGAAACGGATCACTGGCTTCATTTAATAAAACTGATTTTAATTTGCCGTGAAAATAATTAATTTGATATCTTAAATTTGGCGCTTTAACTTCCTTTAGCGTAGCATATCCCCTAATTTTCGAATTATGAACACGACTAACATCCATATCAGCTGTTAAGGCATCATATAAAGGATTAATATCAATTAACCCTTTTTTCTCATCTTTAAAATAAATACGATTCCCCTTATAAATACTATTGTTGTTGAAGTTTAACCAGACGGCTTCAATTTCATCCATAGTAAACTCTGACATCAACATTAAAATATTAATCGCTCCAATTGATGTCCCAGCCATTACTGATATTTCCTTTAATAGATCTTCTTCCATTAACGCTTTAATAACTCCAACTTGATAGGCACCAAAAACGCCACCACCGCCAAGCATTAATCCAATTTTCATAATCCACCTCGTATCAAAATGATTACCCTTTTAACTGTTTTTGTAGTCTTTTCTCTTGATCCTTAGCCTTTAAAGTTTCACGCTTATCATAAAGTTTTTTACCTTTAACTAGGGCGATTTCGACTTTACAAAGCCCTTTTTTAATATAAATACTAAGCGGCACTACCGAATGCCCCTCTTGAGCCACTTGGTTAGCAAGTCGTCTAATTTCATTTTTGTTAAGTAGTAACTTTCTCGTTCTAGTTTCATCATGATTAAAAATATTTGATTTATCAAATTTACTAATATGGGCATTTAACAAATGAGCTTCTCCGTCTTTAAATGTCACATATGAATCTTGAATATTCACTTTCCCAGCTCGAATTGACTTAATTTCTGACCCTCTTAAAATAATACCCGCTTCATAAGTATCTAAAATAAAATAGTCGTGTCTAGCTTTCCGATTTTGCGTAATCAGTTTCATATTATACCTTCTTGATAATTTTAAAATCAATTTCTAATCTTGACACATCGTGTCCAATATATTCGACTAATACATAATCTCCTAATTTATATTCAACACCATAATCATTAATATAATTAAGGGTATCTTCATAATAATAAAAATATGTTTCTAAATTTCTTAAGGCACAAAATCCTTCAATTCCATTTTGTAGGGAGATAAACATTCCCGATGGTAATATTGAAACAATTTGACCCTTATAAATTTTTTCTATATTTTGATTTAAATATTTAATTGCATATAATTTTTCAATATCCCTTTCAATTTCTATTGCTACTCTTTCTTGAGTACTAGCATGTTTTAAAATTTCCGGAAGTACTTCATCATAATAAGAAAACTTCTTCTTAAAATTAGTTTTATCAAATAGTAAATCATTGATTAAACGATGTAAGATTAAATCCGGATATCGTCTAATTGGGGCTGTAAAATGAGTATAACACTGTAATCCTAGACCATAATGAATCTCACAATAAGGGACATAAATTGCTCGTTTCATCGCTTTTAAGACAAGTTGACTAACTATATGGCGATACCTAGTATCGCTTGATAAATTAACTAATTTTGCGATATTTTTTGGGTTTTTATAATCTTTGATGTTACTTTCAAAACCTAGTCTAGAAATGACTTTAATTGAGTCATTTAATTTCTCAAAATCTGGAGCTTCATGAATCCGATATACCGCAGGATAATTTAAATTATTTAAATGGGTTGCCACCGTTTCATTAGCTAAAATCATTAATGCTTCAATTAATTTTTCAGCTTCTCTTGATTCTCTTTTCTTAACTTCAATAATGGTATCATCTTCTATTACAAACTCAAGTTCGGTTGAATCAAAATCAATTGAACCACTTTTTTTACTTTTTTCAAAAAGTTGTTGCGAGATTTGATGTAGCTTCAACAATGCTTCTTTTAGTTCATTGTTATAGTGAAAAATATTATCATAAAATAAAGAATTTACTTCATCATAGGTTAACCGGTAATCACTTTTGATAATTGTTTTTTCAATTGAATAATCAAGCAATTGATTATCTTTTGAAAACTTAAAGATTACCGATAACGTTAACTTTTCTTCATTTTCATTAAGTGATCCAATACCATTACTAATTTCATATGGTAACATCGGTATCACCTTATTAATGACATATAAACTAGTCGCTCGTTTTTGAGCTTCTAAATCAATTTGTGAGCCTTCTTTCACTAAATAACCAATATCAGCGATATGAACGCCAATTTCATAATAATCATTACATTTTTTAAAACTTATGGCATCATCTAAATCTTTAGCATCAGCCCCATCAATTGTAAATGTTAGAGTGTTAGTAAAATCAAGACGAGATTTCTTTTCAACTTCATAATCAATTTTGATGTTTCTTGATTCTTCAATAACTTCCTTACTAAATTCTAATGGCCAATCTTTTTTATAAATAATTTTTAACATCTCAATCTCAGGATCATTCACATGACCAATGGTATCGATATAAGAGCCAATGATTTTATTATGATTGATCCTTTCAATTAAGACATAGATAATTTGTCCTTTCATCAGTAGTGGTGCTTCTTTAACTTCTAAATGAAATTCTTCAATATCTTCTAAACGGTAAAATTGTTTCTTTTTCTTACTAACATCTACTGTCGCAATTAAATGAGTAATTTCTCGTTTTAAATAGATCAAAATAACTTCAGTCATCATATTCATTAAAACGATATCTCCGTTAAGAGTTAATGTTTTAAAAGTTAGCCGATGACTATCATCATGAGATCTTAAATAATCGGTTGTTTTTCCTTTAGAAATTTTTCCGACACGTAAATTAGGATGAAGTTTTAATTGCTGATTATGGAGATAAAAATATTTTTGATATGAATCGATTTTTTTAATCATTTCTAATGAAATTCCTAGCTCATCAAAAAGAAAGTCTAATTTAAAGGCTTGACCCTCATGTTCATAAAAAAAGATTAATATTTCGTGTAATAATTTATTATCATTCATATCTAAATTATACCATGTTTAATATAAGAATATTAAAAAGGCTGGAAAACCAGCCTTATTTTTTAATATTTTTTACTTTTTAAGGTTATAAAAGGTATCAAGTCCTGGGTAAATTGCCGTAAAACCTAAATTATCTTCAATTCTCATTAATTGATTATACTTAGCAATTCTATCAGTTCTTGAAGTTGATCCCGTCTTAATTTGACCAGCATTTAATGCCACTGCTAAATCAGCTATCGTTGTATCTTCAGTTTCACCACTTCGATGAGAAATAACGGCAGTGTATCCAGCTCTCTTAGCCATTTCAATTGCATCTAGGGTTTCAGTTAAAGTGCCAATTTGATTTAACTTAATTAAGATTGAGTTAGCGATTCCTTCTTTAATACCTCTAGCTAATCTTTCAGTATTAGTTACAAATAAGTCGTCACCGACTAATTGAATTTTCTTACCCAATCTTTTAGTTAATAATTTCCAGCCCGCCCAGTCATCTTCATATAAACCATCTTCAATTGATATAATCGGATATTTGTTAACTAACGCTTCATAGAAATCAACCATTTCCGCTGATGTTAACTCTCTTCCTTCACTAGCTAAAACATATTTTTTAGTTTCTTTATTATAAAATTCTGATGCAGCAACATCCATCGCAAGTAAAATATCTTTACCTGGTTCATAACCAGCACGTTTAATCGCTTCTAAAATAACTTGAAGTGCTTCTTCGTTTGATTGTAAGTTAGGGGCAAATCCACCTTCATCACCACCACCAGTGTTTAATCCTCTTTCCATTAAAACTTTCTTTAATGAGTGATATACTTCAGCACCATGGCGTAGTGCTTCGGCAAAAGTTTCAGCACCTACTGGCATAATCATAAATTCTTGGAAATCAACTGAGTTATCAGCGTGTGATCCACCATTTAAAATATTAAACATTGGTACTGGTAAAGTTTTAGCGTTAAAACCACCAATATAATGATATAAATCAATTCCTAGGTAATCAGCTGCCGCTCTAGCTACAGCCATTGAAACCGCTAAAATTGCGTTAGCTCCTAATTTAGCTTTATTAGGTGTTCCATCTAAGTCAATTAAAATTTCATCAATCGCAACTTGATCTAAAACATTGGCACCTAAAATTTCAAATGCGATAACTTCATTAACATTTTCAACTGCTTTTAAAACTCCTTTTCCTAAATAACGACTCTTATCTCCATCACGTAATTCAACCGCTTCGTGTTCTCCAGTTGATGCTCCTGATGGAACTAATGCGCGTCCAAACGCTCCTGATTCAGTAACTACCTCAACTTCAACAGTTGGGTTTCCACGTGAATCTAATACTTCTCTTGCATATACATCTGTAATAAATGGCATATTTTATTCCTCCTTATTTTAATAAATTAAAATTCCATAAGTATTATACTAAATATCATCACTTTTATAAAGTGATAACTATTAAAAACATTTTATAACTTAATTCATTTACTTCTTTTTATAAGTTTAGTTTAAAATTAGTTTCTATTCAATCGTAATAGCAGTAAATAAAGGTTTTTTTATTAAAGTAAATACGGTTAAACATAAAGCGAATTTAACTAAGTTAAATGGTCCGTATAACGTAATTATGAAAATCAAATAATTCAAATATCCGCCACCAAATAAACCATCATATTTCCCAGAATTTACAAAAGAAGTAAAAAATGGGTAAGCTCCTTGTGAGGCAAATGATGGTGTCACAATGAAAAAATTAATGATAACCATAAATATCGTCATTAATAAAGTTACGATTACGGCGACAATTACATCTTTAATAATTTGAATTTTTAAACTATCTTGCGACTCCTTTTTATTATTGAAAACCTTACTAAATAACATATAAAGTAACACCATTGTTAGTGAAGCTATAATAGCTACGGTTTCTCCAAAAAATGGAAAAGGAACATCAGTAGAATTAGCTGTAATTAACCATCTTACTACCGATCTAATAACGATAACGGCTAATGTATGGTTAAATCCAATTAAAATGAATGATGCTAAAATTACCACTTCACTAAAGTCAAGTTTTAACCACGGTGCAACTGGCCAGACTATTTCAACATAACCAACAACTAACGCCAGCGCTGCTAAGATAGCAGCAAATACCGGTTTTAATAATTTATTATTTTGATAATTTTCGATCATATCTTTTCCTCCCTACAATAAAAATGCCACCTTCTCAGGTGGCATGTGAAAAACATAAAAAACGATATGTTCTCTTTCATCCAGACTATCACTGTCGGTACTAGAATTTCACTAGTTCAACCATCATTGGCTCGTGGACTATACCACCGGTGGAGACTTGCACTCCGCCCTGAGAATTATATTTACATCTATATTTTATCACTTATCAAAAAATAGTCAATTAATGTATTACAACAAGCCATAATTTTAATCCAACAATACTAAGAAGCGCCCCAATTTTTTAAATTGAAGCGCTTCTTTTATTTAATTAAACTAGTTTAACAATATAAAATTCGGAATAATAACTGATATTATGAAACAAATAATTAACAAAAATAGTTTTTTTATTTTAATATCTTTAATCCCATGTTTGTAATGTTACTTGAATAGTAATGTCACTAGTTACTTTATAATAGTCATCAGTAACATTTACACCATCAATCATAAAGGTGGCATCTTCATATAATTCAAAATCATCAAGAATTCCGTAGTAATGAGCTAATAAATCCCAGAATGAGAGATAAATCAATTTATTTTCTGGAATGTATAAGTTTTTTGGTCCTAATCCTAGATTGAACAGAAGTCTAACTCGATATGTTGTAGTTGGAATCCAATTGAAAACGATAGTAACATCCTCAGTCAATCTTGC
Organism: Acholeplasmataceae bacterium; assembly: GCA_050953805.1. Lineage (GTDB taxonomy): Bacteria > Bacillota_I > Bacilli_A > Acholeplasmatales > Acholeplasmataceae > DUQW01. Next base: position 33,799 of record JBMNNE010000001.1, read on the forward strand.
TTCTAAATCAATTTTGGTTCCATCTTCATATGTCAGACAATGGAATTTATGACCTGATTTAGTAAGATTATAAAGCGGTATATAATCAGCATATGAGTATCTTAATAAAGTATCATCTGGTATCGTTACACCGGGTACATTAGTGACATATGAAATAGTAATATAATCGTCTTCGCTGACATAAACTGCATATAATGTCATGGCCTCAGTAACATAGGTCTTTGTAGTAAATTCGATTCCCGCTTCAGTTTGCCAATAAACAAACTCATAACCCTCTTTATATGGAGCATATGGTAGCCAATAAAATCTTGTATTTGGAACCATATCTTCTGAAAGATCTTCATCAATTTCGCCATCGATACTAAATTGAACTTTAACATATGATACTGGCCCCCAAACAGGTTTTAATATTGCGAAAGTTGTATCACAAGTAAATGGTTGACTAACATCAAAAACTTCGCCATTTAATGTCCATCCAACAACCATCTCATCTCCGCCAAAATAAACAGGAAGTTCATATTCATCTCTAAGAATAGCACCTTCCGCTACATCATATTCATCCCAGATTGTATCATCATCTTGATACACAACAACATTATATAGTTTTACTAGTTTGAGATAAATTGTTTGACCATCGATAATTTCAGGATCATAAATATCTACTTCGGAAATATAATCTTCATCATATGATATTGCTGTAATGGCATATTCTTCATAATATAAATCAGGGAAACCATCAGTTACTAAAATCTTGTGAAGTGGTAATTCTTCTGCCGTATCAATGGTCACAACTGGAATTTTTTCCCATTTAACATAGATAGTTCTACCGTTTAGTTCTTCAACTGTTTCAATCGTTTCTTCGATATTTTGTGTGAAGTCTGCATCAAAATAGAAACCAGCAATTTGATAGCCGTATTTTTCTAACCGTAGATCCTCAACTTTATAACCAACATCTTCAAAAGTGTCACCAGGTTCAATAACAATCACATCTAAATTTCCATAAAAATCGATTATATTTGTGTTAGTAACAAATTTAACAAACTCAACGTCTTTCCAGTCCATGTAAAGATATAATTTACCATCAGTTACATAATCGAGATAATTATCAGCCGTAGCTAATTGAGTAAGTGCTGGATCATAATATAAGCCGTTAGCCATGCGGTTTTCAAAGATAAAGATATGTCCTAAGAATCCTAAAGTATCTTCGTCTAATTCCACACCATATTGTTGATTGATAGTAACCGTAACTTCATCATTTAAAACGAGATAATATTCAATGTCTGGTAAATCAACATGAACTTTTTCTTTCAAATAAATAATTAAATCTTCAGTAATAAATTCGTAGTATTCAGCAGAACTAAATAATTCATTGGTTAGTTCTTCATCTAAATACAGTTCATACTTATCTAAGATAAACCATGGAATTAAGACATTAGCTAATGGGATTTTATTTATTAAATAGTTATTTAAGACGAGTTGATCACCGCAGTATAGTGATAGACTAATTCGTTTTTCCCAAAGTGCATGAAGCGTAATATCTTCATTAAATTCATACAAAGTAAATAAATCGTATTCATTTTCATAAGTAGCATTAAACCAGCCAACAAAATTGTAATCATTTAACATTATATCGGTTACGTATTGAAATAAGTAAATTGCTTCTCCTTTTGGTACCAGCACTGGATTAAGTTTAAACGGACTGTTAGTTACGAAACTTACCGTAACAAACTCGCCAGAACTTATATCATGCCATTTAGCATATAATGTTAAATCGCTATCATAGTAATATGGTGGATATCCCACATAAGGTAATTTGAATTCACTATCAACAAACCAGCCAAGGAATTGAAATCCTTCTTTAGTTGGAATAAATTCATATAGATCTAAATAATCACCAACTTTAACTTGAACTGGAGCGATTGCATTGCCACCATTAGTATTAAAAGTGATCGTGTATTTAGGAACTTCTCCTTCAATTGGAATCCATTTCGCATAATAGTTAAAACTCATAACTACACTATTATTAACCATGTATGGAATTGTTAATTCTGGATCAGTATACCATCCACCAAAGATATAATTTTCTCTTTCTGGTGGAAAATGAAGAAATTCATCTATTACACTATGCGGTAGAATATATGCCATATATGCAATATCACCAGCAATTTCAACAATTTCACGCTTATCTTCATATCCATAATCAAAGGTGATTGTCATATTACTTTCTAACCAAACAACATCAAGTGTTATCGGTTCATATAAACGAATTGGATCATCATTAAGTTGTTGGAAACCACCAAATAAATATCCTTCTTTAGTTGGGTATTCTTGCATATGATGTAATAAGTATACAGCACTGAAATTATGACCATATGGCCAGAGAATTTCAGTTTCGCCTTCGCCACCATTTAAATTAATCGTGACAGTAACTAATTTTGGTTTCCATACCGCGACTAAAACGATATTTTCTTGAATTGCAGTATCAAAATTATAATCAGCATCATTATATTGCCAACCAACAAAATCGAATTCAGCTAAAGTCATTGTTTCTGGCATCACAGGAATTCCACCTTTTTCGATAATTTGTGGTTCAATATAATGCGGTGATTGGGTATCAAAACTAACTCTAACCATCGTTTGAGCATCGGCCCATCTTGGAGTTAAAGTGATATTTGATTTAATTTCCGTGTTGAAATCAAATTTTTCACCATCTAATTGCCATTCAACAAAAATATAATTATCTCTTATTGGTTCTTGCGCGCGCCCAACCTTTTGTCGATGCTTGACATGCACAGTTTTTTCATATAGTGTCTCTTCACAAATAAATGAAACAGTATGCCATAATACAGGATCATTTTTTGCATCATAATATTCCGCATAATTCTTTTCATAAAATACTGCTTGAATTGGATCTTCATAATTAGGTTGAGGATTAGGACAATCAAAATCGACATATAATTTTATCACATATTGATAGAGTCTAGATGTAGTAGTTAAATTATCTTCGGTTTTAATGCTTTCTGCTTTTAAATTAAATGGAATTCTAACAACACCATTACCATTACCTAAATCAAAGTCTAAAACTTGGAAATATTCACTTGATATTACATCTTCATTGATAAAAATTTTCAGTTCTAAATTATCACTATTATAAATGATGTCAATCTTATCAAGATCGACATATGAATAATCAAGTGTAGTAGTAAAGTGAGCTTGAAGGAAGGCTAATTTATCACTTAAATCAGCACTAAAGACAACCGCTTCACTAAAGGTTAAGAGATATTCATTTCCGTAAATATTTTGTGTAATAGTAAATTGTTTAGCAGGATAATAAGCATGAAGTTCCAGATCAGTCAAAACTGGTTTATAAAAGTCATAATCGGTTCCACTTTCCCTCCATACTCCTGCGACTCCATCTCTAGGTAAAAGTTGATAAGGATCCACTAATCCCCCATGATTAACATAGGCTTCATGAACTAAGGTACCATCGATATAAAATTTCACTGTATGATTTTCAGGCTCATTCATTTCATATAATGGATAAACAGTAACATTGCCGGTTGGAATATATTCTAAATCAAATGGAGCTCCGTCTTCAGTTTCCCAACCAATAAATGTGTGGTCAGCTTTAACTGGCTCATTAGGAAAATTAAACCCATTTACATAATAACTAATCTCTTTATCTTTGATAACTTGTCGTGTTTCATAAACTTTATCATCAACCATGAAAGTAATTGTTACATATTCCTCCCAATCGACAGTTAGTTTTACATCTTCAGTCATAGCAACTGATGTGATTCTTTCACCATCAAGATAAATATTTGAAAAGCGGTAAATTGAATTTGGATTTAATTGATAAAATCTAGCAAGCATAAGGAAAGATACACTTGTGTTCTCCAAAATATGTAAGACTACTGGTTCACGACCATCACCAAAGTCAACGGTAAGTTTATGAGTTACTGCCTCTTCCCAAATAGCTTCTAAAATAGTATCTTCAGTTAATCTGGTTGCTAAGTCAAATTGTTCATCACTACCTAAAATACTCCAATATAAGAACTTATGATTTTCTTTAGTAATGGTTTGCAGTTGTGGTAACACGAAGTGTTTATAAATATTCATTGATATCGGCTCTATACCATCAACATTTGCATTAAATGTAACTTTAATTATTTCTTTTGGTATAAAATGAGCGACTAACGTCATATCTCCTTGAACTACATAAGTAGAATCCACTGGTTCATCATTTAATTTCCAATAGATAAAGATTTCATCATCATTCTCTGATTCAGGAGCAACAACACGATTAAATCCCCACCCTAATCGATCGTTTTTAAACCATCCATCATGAATTATTTGATATACAGTCTCACCAACCATAAAAGTAACTTTTACTGGTGGATTCTCACCCCAATCGGCATAAACTGTTATATCCTCAGTCACGACCGTGTCTGCATCAAAGACAGTTCCATCATTTGTTACCCAACCAACAAATTGTAGTTGCATATATTTTGGAAATGGACTTCCACTGTTCCGAATGGATGTATTTTTTGGAATTTCTAATTCGCGATATAACATATCTCCGTTCATGAAAGTGACAGTAAATGGACGGTTATCAATCCAATGAGCATATAATGTTATTGATTCAGTGACTTGGAAATTTTCATCAATTAATACGCCATCTTCAGTTTTCCAACCGCCAAACGTTAAAATATCATCGGTTGGTGCATCTGGTAAATACCAATTGACACATGCATTCCAAGGGATAGTTCTAGTATCATATCTATTATTATCTACGATAAAAGTAACAACAACCGGACTGTTCACCCAGTCGACAGTTACAATTCTATCTTCGGTCATGTCAAGTCGCTGAATAAATTCACCTTGATAATAGAACTCTCTAAATTGATAGATATTGTTTGGATTTAACTGATAATAGTTGGACACTTGACGTAAATTATACGACGGATGTTCAGGTATATCTAAGACTACTGGATCACGACCATCACCAAAATCGATAGTAAGTTTGTGCGTGATTGCTTCTTCAAAGATAGCTTCTAGTATTGTATCACCATTTAACCTCATCGTCACTGTGTCAAGTTGTTTGTCACTACCTTTAATACTCCAATATAGGAATCGGTGATTTTCCTTGGTAAGTGGTTGCGGAATAAATTGAATTGGAACGTAATTATAACTAGTGCGTGGCTCCATAGTTACACCTTCAACATTAGTCTCAAATGTAACCGTAATTTCCTCTTTTTGAATAAAACAAGCCTGTAATATCATATCTCCTTCAACAGTGGAACCAATATCAACCGCCTCACCATTATATGTCCAATGGCTAAAGATCTCATTAGGATCACTCGAAACCGCTAAATCTGAATATGCATACAAATATATATCAAACTGATCGTTAATAAACCAACGGCTATCGATTATTCCAAGTGTGTTTTCACCATTCATAAAGGTAATGGTAGCTGGTGGATTATCACCCCAATTAGCATAAACATCCATGTTATCAGTAACGATCGTATATTCATCAAAGACTTGCCCATCACTAGTTACCCAATTGACAAAGGAATCCGATGGATAAGGTCTTAATACTAACTTTTCATGATCAGCAATACATGTATTTCTAGGAATTTGTATATTCCTAAAGTAAACATTACCGGCGTAAAAACTAACGGTAGCTGGACGGTTATCTATCCAATGAGCGTATAAAGTTATTGTTCCAGGAATACGATAATTGTCATCAATCAATTCACCATCTTCTGTTTTCCAACCACCAAATGTTAAAGGATAATTACTTGGATTCTCTTCTGGTAAATAATATCTAATTAGAGCCATTCGATAAGCATCTATTGGACCATAATAAATTTCTTCGCCGTTCATAAAGGTAATATTGACTCCCTCATTTAAGCACCAGTCAGCAATTATTGTTTTATCATAAGTCACATCAAGAGTACCATATGTACCAGTTAAATATTCACCATCATCGTCATAAAAGCCAAAAAATCCGTAACGATAATTTGGATTTAGTTGGTAATATGTAATTAACGCACCTAAATAAAGTTCATGGCTTTCTGGAATATCTAAAACTATTGATTCGTATTCCTCACCAAAACTGATAGTTAGTTTGTGAGTTGTCGCTTCTTCAAAGATAGCTTCTAGTGTAGTATCTTCAGTTATTCTTTCTTTAGCATATCGCTCACCACTACCTTTAATACTCCAATATAGGAATTGATGATTTTCTTTTGCAATTCGTTGTAATGTTACTTGAATTGGGAAATGTTTTAAACTAGAACGAGGTTCAATCTCTAAACCGGGGACATTAGTTTCAAAGTAAACATTTACTTCTTCGATATCGACAAAGTTAGCTTTTAATATCATATCTCCAGTAACTAAATCACCAACTTCCACAAATTCACCAGTTTCTGTTATCCATCCAGCAAAAATTTTATCTTCACTTGGTGGGTTGGGGTAATTTCGATATATTTCGTTATCAAAAACATCATTTTTACACCAACGGTTATCAATTGTTCTAAATATATTGTCACCGACCATAAAAGTAACGGTTACCGGTCGAGCATCTTTTAAATTGACTTCAATTGTAACATCGTCAACAATTTGATAGAAATAACCACCAATTTCATTACCATCTGCCGTAACACCGAGAATTTCATAGTGATCATCAATAACAAATCCAAACCTCATTAATTGAAGTTTTATATCAAGTATTATTATATACATATTTTCCGGAAAATGGAGTACCAACGGATCATATTCATCACCAAAGTCAAAAGTTAATTCGCATGTTGGATGTTCAATCCATTTGGCAACTAAAGTGGTAGATTCATCAAATCTCTGAGATTGCACCATAAGTTCATCTTGATGTAACCACCCTTCAAATTTGGATCCTTCTTTAGTTGGAAAATACGTTGGTAAATATAAAGCGTATTTTTGAATTTCAACCGGAGCAAAATTCAAACCTTCAACTCCAGTATCAAAAGAAATCGTGATAAAATCATCTTTTGCGACATAAAGTGGTTTCAAAATCACATCTTGCGTTACTTTAGTATATCCCGTAAATTCATTTCCGTCTTCAGTTATCCAACAAACAAATTCATGTTCTTCAACAAATGGTGGTTCTGGGAAATTTAAACCGCATCTGGAGATGCTTTGATTTTTTAAAACGTTTAATGTCAGTTCATCATCAATTGTGTCATTAATTTTGAATTCGACCTTGTAGGATGTAATTGGTTCGACAATTGGTTTTAAAACAACTAATGCAACATCACTAATAATTGGTTGATCAATGTCAAATGGTTCACCATTTAATGTCCAACCAACAATCATTTCTTCATCTTTTACAATTGGTGGCAAATCATTTTGATTAATTCGACTACCAGATATAGTGCCTATGGTTCTATACAATTGATCTTCGATATCATAAATTTCAATCATAAGCACGAATACTAGTCTTATATAAATAGTTTGCCCATTTTCTAAATCATTACCATCACGAATTCTACTTAAACAGCCTTTATCATAAAATGCACCGTAGAAGTTATAGCCCTTATACGATATATCATCAAACGTCCAAGGATTAACAATTTTGTGAGATGGTAAGACATCATCAAAATAAGAAACAGTTAAAATTAGTGGTTCATTGTACTCCCATTTAACATAAATTACAGTTTCACCAGTAATATCGTCGTCTTCGGCTTCAGAAAGTGGTTGAGTGTAATCAGCATCTAAATAATAACCATCTAATTCATGATATTCTTTCCATAAATTTAAATCTTCCAACTTTTCTATAATATCTTCAACTGTATCACCAGGTTCAAATGTTATAGCATCAACATTATACATATCATGTGTCATTGGAAGACCGGTTTCAACTTTAATGTATTGGACTTCGTTATACTTAACATAAATATGAAGTTTACCATCAACAACATAATCTTTGTAAGTATCTTCGCAATCAGCTAGTTTAATAGTTAACTCTTCATCTAAATAGAAACCATCACTGAGATAATTACCAATGGCAAACATGTGTCCTAATTCAACAAATATTCCAAAAGTGCCTTCATCCATCGCGATATCAAAATCAAATAGTTTATCAATCTTGACTGTTAAATGTTCACTGAAGTGAATGATATATTCAATCTTTGGTTCGCCAAGTTTTGATTTTTTCTCTTTCAAATAAACATTTAAGCTTTCTGGAACTCTATTGTTGTAAATTGGAGAATTTTCCAATAGTGTAGTTAACTCTTCATCATAATAGAGATTATATCGCTCGATTATGAAGTCATAGAACAGATAGAGATGAGCATTAGCTAAAGAATAGTATGGACTTAATTCTTGAACAATGATAACTTTTCCATCAACAATAAAATTAATTTTATTAAGTTTTTCCCATTTTGCATAAAGCGTTAAGTCCTCATTTAGGATAACTTCATCCCAACTCCAATCATATCTTCTTTGGAATAATTCATCATACCATCCACAAAAATAATAGCCACCTTTATACCCTAAGTAGCGATCCCATAATGAATCATATAAAGAAATTGAAATTCCTTTTGGAACTTGAAGAGGATCAACATCAAAAGGCATATTAGTAACGAATCTAATAGTAACTGTTGCAGATTCCTCCTCAGGATCAGCTTCCGAATCAGAAATCCAATTAGCATAAAGAGTAACATCGCTATCATAATACATTGGAAGTTCATAGGTAAAATATGGAAGTCGACAATTAATATCTAAGTACCAATCTTCAAATTGATATCCGTCTTTAGTAGGTATTTCCATTAGTGAGTGAGATAACAACGAGCCTACTGGAATTTCTACTGGATCAATTTCTGATCCACCCATTGTATTGAAAGTAATAGTATAGGTTTCAAACTCACTTTCATCAATCTTTATCCATTTAGCATAATAATTCAAACTGATGGAGAGTCGTTCATTATCTGTAAATGGAATACTGAAATCTGGAGTTGCATACCAACCTCCAAATAAGTATCCTGGTCTTTCTGGAACCATATATTGTTGCATATTAATTCCAATTACTTCCATCATCATGATAGTGTGAAGTATGTCGTTGTTCAAAGCGATAGTTTCTACCTTATCATCATAGTTATAATGTAATTTTACTGGCATATTTACTGGTAACCATATAACATCAACTGTCATAGGTTCAAACACTTGAACGAAACTATTATCAAAAAATTGAGGTAGTTGTTCATAACCAGCAAAGAGATAACCAACTTTAGTCGGTACCCCAGCTAACTCCAATAAATCAATCATATCAATCTCGGTACCATATGGAACCCGAACTTCAGACACGCCTGCACCACCATTTAAGTTAATGGTAATAGGAATTAATTTTTGTTTCCACTTGGCCGTTAAAGTAATATCGTTTGATACATTTGAATTAAAATTAAAGGTTGTTCCATTAAGTTGCCATTCGACAAATTCATATCCATCTAAAGCGACTGGTTGTGGCAGTGTTGCTTTTGTTCCTTTTTCAATAAATTGTGGTTGAATTTGATGTGGTGATCTTGAATCAAAAGTGACTTTTACTGTCGATGCGGCATCACGCCAATTAGCAACTAATAATATATCAGTTTTAATTCTATCGTTAAAATCGAATATCGCATTATCTAATAACCAACCTGTAAAAACCGATCCTTCTTTCTGTGGATTTCCTGGAGGTACTACTAGATCACGGTGTCCAACAAGAACGGACCATTCAAATCCAATATCTTCACTAACAAATTTAACCGTATAGAATACCATAGGATCATTATAAAAATCCTCATACATGTCATTATAATTGAAGAATTTTGCAGTAACTGGTTTAGTAAAGTCAGCTTGGTTATCAGCAAAAGGTACAAACAATTTTAAATAGTACTGCTGAATATTCGAATACAACAACATTCCTTCGGTTTTACTTCTAATACTTTCTGGCTTAAGTCTGAAAATAACTCGGTGAATACCATTTCCTTTTCCTTCATCAAAACTTAATGTTTTTAAAGCTGTATTCGAAATTAAATTATCACCTATTTCAATAATCAATTGTTTATCAACATATTTAATAGTTATCGCATCAGCATTGAATTCATTAAAATCAAAATCGCTTAAAAATAGTGATTGCAAAAATTTGATTTTATCAGTAATTTCAACATCAAATCGAACATCTTCACTAAATTGTAAGACATATTTATTTGTTAGAGACCCACTGACAACGGCTGTAAGCCTTGTTCCATAATGAACCTTTAAAATAATATTTCCAGTAATTGGCTGATTAAAATCAAATGCGACATTATCTAATCGCCAAACACCTACCAATTCAGGATGATCATCATTTGGTTCAATTGGAAGTGCATCCACTTTATCTCCATGTTCAACAGTATAAGTTTCAACCACTTCTTCTCCAACCATAAATTTTACACTATAAGTATTAATCTTAAAATATGCAACCAATGTGATATCGCTCTCAATTGGTTTAGAAAAATCATATTTAATTCCATCTAATCTCCACTCAACGAATGTATATCCCTCTTTAGTTGCAGTAGGAAGGACGCTAGTGGCCATATTACTACCAAAATTTACTTCTAGCGTATTATTACCAACAAGATTTCCTAAATTTTCGTTAAATGTTACGACGTATCGATTAACTGCCCAATGGGCTAATAGCGTTACATCACCTTTTATCGTGTATGGGGCATTTTGTTTTTGAGTTCCAACATACCAACCTAAGAAAGTATGACCTTCTTTAGTTGGTTCAACAAAAGTGTTAATTGTTGTATTGTAGTTTTGCTTGACCTCAGGAACTGCACTACCACCATCAGAATTAAAGGTCACGGTATATTGTCTAATAGTCCAACGAGCAACTAATGTGACATTACTTGTAATCGTGTATGGGGCATTTTGTTTTACTTCACCAACATACCAACCATCAAAAGTATAACCTTCTCTAGTTGGTACAGCAAAAGTGTTAATTGTTGTATTGTAGTTTTGCTTGACCTCAGGAACTGCACTTCCACCATCCGAATTGAAGGTCACAGTATATTGATTTATATTCCAATGGGCAACTAAGGTTACATCGCTTTTAATGGTGTATGGGGCATTTTGTTTATCGTTACCAATAAACCAACCGGCAAAAGTATGACCTGCTTTGGTTGGCTCAGCAAAAGTATCGATTGTTGTATTGTAGTTTTGCTTAACCTCAGGAACTGCACTTCCACCATCAGCATTAAAGGTCACAGTATATTGATTGATAGTCCAACGAGCGGTTAATGTTACATTGCTCTTAATGGTATATGGTACACTCTGTTTAACTTCACCAAGATACCAACCATCAAAAGTATAACCTTCTCTAGTTGGTACAGCAAAAGTATCAATTGTTGTATTGTAGTTTTGCTTAACCTCAGCAACTGCACTTCCACCATCAGCATTAAATGTGACGGTATATTGATTGATAGTCCAGCGTGCTACTAATGTAACATTACCTTTAACAGTATATGGTGCGCTTTGTTTAACCTCACCAAGATACCAACCAGCAAAGGTATGACCTTCTTTTGTTGGCACAGCAAAAGTATTGATTATTGTATTGGCATCTTGAGTAATCGATGCAACAGCACTACCACCATCTGAATTAAAGGTGACGGTATACCGTTGTACTTCGACAGGCAAGTCTTTAAATGTGACGCTAATCTCATGTGCCTTAGAAATAGTTAATTCATAGGTATTTCCAGTTAATACTACGACATCACCATCAACAGTAAAAACATCAATTGCTTTACCGTCGGGAACATTAACCGTGATTGTTACTGTACTTCCTATAAATACATTTTCTAAATCATCAACACTAGCTGATAATCCTTCTCCTAAAGTTAATCTAACTTTCTCAGCATCTTTAAAGGTGACCTTTACAAGATGGTTCCTGACGACAGTCAATTGATATCTTAAATTTTCTAATTCTTTTCTTTGTCCATCTATTGTAAACTGGTCAACTTGTTTTCCATCTGGGGGAATAACTCTTAAGGTAATTACTGTATCCTTTAAGATCGCTCTTAAATTTACCCCCTCTTCAACTATTATGTTTTCTTTCGGGTCCAGTGTTACTTCTAAGTATGTGTCGCATGAGGCAAGTAACAAGCTGGCGAACAGAATCACAACAACTTGAAATATTCTTACTACCTTTTTCATAATCACATACATACTCATTACTATTTTGTAATTAGTTCGGCATGTTTCTCCTTTCTTTGAAATTTGTCTAAACAATAGCCACTTTCATTATATAATTAAGCTATTGATACATCAATAGCATTTTTTAAAAATTACCGGTTTTTTGCTAAAATAACTGAAAAATCACACAAAAAAACGCTTTAAATCGTCAAAAACAATAAATAAATGTATAAATATATCGGTTATTTAGATAAATATTTCCTTAGGATATTGGTAAAAAATGCAATTTGTATAGAAAAAAACACCTCAAATCAATCGATTTAAGGTGTATATTTTGTTATTTTACCAAATAAAAATCATCACTTATTTATAAATAAAGATAAGAAATTAAATGCATATTATGTGGTATTTTGTCTTAATATTTACGCTTGCTATAACTACTTTTTTGCAATCACATTAATCAAATTTAAATTCTCCAATCGCTTTCAATTTTAGAAGAAATTGACGAACTTTTGATACATAATCATTATTAATTGGATCAATTAACGGCAAATTTAAATTGATTTCTGCACTAAATGAAGAACGAATTCCTAAAACGAAATAAGCCACATTATCTTCAACCATAACTCCAATATGTTTAAAATTTATTAGTTTTTTTAAAAAATTATTCGCTAACGATTCCGGCATTTGATAGTTATAGTCATTCGAATACAACAAGTATTTATTATCGAATTGATTAATTCCTGTCTTAATTTTAAACTCTCTAATTTTTGGTTTAAAGTAATAATTGTAATTAGTCATGATAAAAGAATCATTAAAATTTTTGACTTCTTTTCGCACGATAAATCCTCTGAATCTAAAATCTTTTAACATTGATATTTCATAAATTTGAAAATCTTTAGTATTAATTTCATTTAAGACTTGATATTTATGAGATTTTCCTACTAATTTAACACTTGATAAATCAAGTTCGCAAGTATCGCTGATTAGAGAATCTTGAAAAACTTGTTTGATTACAGGATCAATGATTTTTTCTTGAAAAAGAGAACCATACTTTTTGAAGTATGTCTTTTCCACATAATCAGCTAGGAAAATAAAGAGAAATATTAGAAAAATAGAGCCAAATGAAGCTAATAAAAATTGCCACCATAACAATTTTAAATCTAAAAAAATTAAAAGGATAATGGCCAATAAAATAATAACCATGGAAATTACTAAAAACGTTACATATATTGGAAAATGCTTTTTCCTTTTTAATTCAAAATCATTTAAACTCATAATCTTCTTCCCTTCTATTGTTATTTTACCATTATTTTTATCTATTAACCAATTTTCTATTTTTTAAAAAATCTTGAAAGCGGTTTCAACCTCGATTTTAAGCGATATCTATGTTATTTAATGTATACTTTAATTAATGATAAGTTTTTGGAGGAGGACATCTAATGCTTAGTAAACTTGTTAAAATACTAAAAGCGAATAAACCATCATTTCCGATGAACTATACGATACCTTCACTTTTAAACTATAAAAACTTCGGTTTGAAAGAAGTTAATGGTGAAGTTATAGTTAATCCGTATGATTTTTATTCTTTTTTAATTGAAGACTTATTTTTAAAACTTAAGGACAACAACATTAATTATTTACAATCAATTTCACTTTCAAAGGAAGTTAAAAAGAGAACTAATTGGCATAAAAAGAGTGTTTTTTACTCATTAATGGCCAGAACTTCGACTACTTGGGATAATGATCGAAGTGGTGAAATTGATCAAAAAAATATATATAATTTATCAGAATTAGGATCATTTGTTAAATCAATAGCCTTACTTCCATATTTAAAATCAATTGGGGTTGATGTTTTATATTTTTTACCATTATCTAGTTACTCAACATATCGTCCGAAAGGAGATTTAGGATCAAGTTATGCGGTAGTTAATTTCACTGAACTTGATGAAAATTTAAAAGACTCATTAACTGGTGAAAAAATGACTTTAAAAGAAGAATTTAAAGCTTTTGTCGAAGCGGCTCACATTCTAGGAATTAGAATTATGATCGATATTATTCCGCGCACCAATGCCTTAGATTCAAGTTTAATTTTAGACCATCCCGATTGGTTCTATTGGATTAATACTAGAGATTTACCTAAATACAATCCACCATATATTGATACCATCGATGCAACCGTGGTTCCACCACATCCTGAACACATGGATAAAGTTTATGCTCATGAAAATACTAAAAAACATTTAAAGTTATTTAAAGAAAACCCTTATGCCAAAGATCCAAGTAAATGGGATGATGTGAAACAATTAGTTGCCTCGGGAACAAACATTTTAGATGCAGTTGATAAGGTATATAAAATGACAGTAGCGCCAGCGTTTTCTGATCATATTAACGATATCCAACCACCGTGGTATGATGTCACATTCTTTAGATTATACTTAGATCATCCAACTAGAGCTACTAAGTATTTAAGAAAAAATCAACCACCTTATATCTTATTTGATACCATCAAATCAAACCTACATCCAGGATTAGAACCTAACTACGAGTTATGGGAACTATTAGCTGATATCATCCCATACTATCAAAGAGAGTTTGGAATTGATGGGGCAAGAATTGATATGGGGCATGCCTTACCCGAAGAATTAATTAGTATGATTATTTCTAAAGCTCGAGCAATTGATTTAGACTTTGTTTTTATTGCTGAAGAACTAGATCCATCTAATGCTAAACAAGCTAAACAATTAGGATATGATGCGATTATTGGAAATGGGTTTTATATGCAAAGTCGTATTCTAGAAGGTAAACTTCATGAATTTATCAAAACCACTCAAAAATTAGCTCTTCCAGCATTTGCTTGTGGAGAAACTCATGATACCCCACGATTAGCTGGTAAGCATAACGGTGAAAACTTAACTAATTTATTAACACTAGTTAACTTTTTCATTCCAAATACCATGCCATTTATCAACTCAGGACAAGAATTTTATGAAATTCAACCGATGAATTTAGGAATTGATGCTACTGAAAAGGATCGATATACCTTGCCAAAAAGTGATCCGTTCTATGGTAAATTAGCATTATTTGATAAGTACGCACTACACTACCAAAATAATCACTCATTAATCAATCATATCAAGAAAATATTACCTGTCAGAAATAAGTATAAATCAAAACTAAATCCTAAAAACTTCCATATGTTTAATGTCTTAGGACCATACATTGGATTAGCCTTTGGTTATACCTTTAAAGCTAAAGGCGAGGACAAATTATTACTAGTTGTAGCTAACACCAATACTTCTTATGATGAGTACATGGAAGTTAGATTGGATAAGTTTAATTTCAAAAGAAAAATTGATGTTTTATTTGAATTTGATCGTATTAAAGGAGAAGCTAATATTAATGACTTCTCATTAACAGGCAATCCTTATTTTATTGTTAAACCAGGAGAAGTTAAGGTTGTTTTAATCGGATAACACATATTAAGCAAAAATGGCGTCGAAACGCCATTTTTTACTTATATGTTAAATATTAAAATTATGATCTGTTATCAAGCCAAACTACGATATCATTATAAACAACTTCGCTCCGGTCATCGTTTAAAATATTGTGTTTTAATCCTGGATATAAAATTCTTTTTTTATCATAAGATCTAATCTTACTATAGATGTTTTCGCTAGATCTAGGAGGGACTACACGATCTTCATTACCATGAATAAATAGATACGGAACTTCAATTTGATTCATTCTTTTTTTAAGTCGTCTCATCCCTTTAATCATTGTTTGATCAATTAAAGATAAATAAAAATAATCAAGGAGATAATCATCTTTTTCAAAGTTAATTACTTGAGTTGGATCACTATATAAATTGGGATCCTTAAAGTTAGTTCTTATCTTTAAAAATCCAATTAATTTCCCCGGAAATATCCTTAAAAAATTAGTTGATTTAGTAAAATCGCCAGCTGTACCCGAGGCAATAATTCCATCGACATCTAATTTGGATTTACTAACGGCATATAAATTATTAATCAGTGCCCCTAAAGAATGTCCGATTAAGAAAATTTTATGTTTATATTTATTTTTAGCATATAAAATTAAACTGTTCAAATCCTCAACAAAAACATTATATGATTTAATATAACCTCTTTTTCCTCCACTTCGACCATGTCCTCTTAAATCATATGCTAAAACATTATATTCATTTTCGTTTAAATAATTAATTAAGTTTTTATATCTTAAATGATGTTCAGCAATTCCATGAGAAAAAATGACAGTAGCTTTTGGATTATCAACTTCATAATTTTTTACATAAAGAAATTCATTATTAATTAACATATTATATCTCCATTATTTCGATAATTTTTTTTGCAATCTTCTCATATTCGATTGCAACTATCGTTTGATATTGTTCATAATTGATAGGAATTTCTCCTAATAAATCAACACCCAATTTATTTGAAACTTCTATTCCACCACCACGACCGAAAATATAGTCTTTTTCTTGGGATTGTGGATTAAGATAATAACTCATATTTTCAATAACACCAATTACTTCATGACCGATTTGATTGGCTCCTAATCCAGCTTTTACGGCTATTTTAGAGGCTGCCATATTTGGTGTCGTTACAATTAACATTTTACTTTTTGGTGCAAATTTATTAATATCTAAAGCGACATCACCAGTTCCTGGTGGTAGATCTATTAAAATTAGCTTTGTTTCATCATCCCATCTTACACTTTCAAAAAAGTAAGTTAATAATTTATTAAGCATTGGTCCTCGCCACATTAACGGTTTATCATCTGGCATAAAAAACTCAGTTGATATAACTTCAATGTCATCGCCCCTTAATGGTATCATTAGTTCATTTTCATCTCCTATCACCGGAACTTTTTCAATGTTTAGGATAAATGGAACTGAAGCCCCATAAATATCAGCATCAATTATTCCAGTACGTATCCCTAATTTATTAAAACTTTTAGCTAAATTAACAGTTACTGTTGATTTTCCTACTCCACCTTTACCACTAGCAACTCCTAAATAGACATATTTAGGTCGTGGTTTTGGAAATTCAGAGATATTAATAATAACCCCAGGTATTTTAAGATCTTGTTTTAAAAGTTTGGTTAAATTGATTCTTACTTCTCTATCATCTTTTTCTTGATTCATAATCCTAACCGCAACTTCACACACACCATCAGGCTTAATATAGACTGATTCAATTCCACCAGTTTCTCCTAAAGTTTTTCTCGCACTTGGGTCATAGATTTTTGATATATGTTCGATTAATTCGTGATTTGTCACTTCTTAGCCTTCCTTTCTAATCTTGATTTTTTGAAATTACTTGCTATTCTTTGGAAAAATTTAGTTTGTTCGTAATTTAAAATTGAAACTTTATAAACCGGTTCAAAGAAGTATATAGTAATAATTAATAAAATAGTAAATATAATGAAACTGATTAACATTTCCCACCAATTAATCGCTTTTATAGCAAATACAAATGGAGCAACAAAACCACTGAATGGTGGAATAAAAGAGGCCACTTTTAAAATGCTAATTCCTACTGGACCAAAACCAAATAAAAACATATTTAAATAAAACCCAACTAACATAATAAGTGTCAATGGTCCTTGAAAGACTTGATAGTCTTCCTGGGTATTACTCATTGCCGACAAAATCCCACCGACAATTAAATAAAATAGTGAATTAACAATTGTAAATGCAACTGTAACAAGTAAAAATGAAATAAGATCTCCTTGTGAGATATCAATGAAGTTTAATATTTCTCCGGAGGATTTAGTACCAGCAATTAACGCACCGATAAAACCAAAGACAAGCATTAATACACTTTGAATAATAACGAATCCCAAACTAGCTAAAACTTTAGCGAAAAAGTGAGTTCTAGCAGGTACCGATGAAATGATTGTTTCAATCGCTTTAGATGATTTTTCTTGAACAATATCAACCCCAACAAAGACTAAAGCTCGCACAATAATCATTAACATTGGAATTGAAACAATTAAGTTAATAATATTCATTGAAATCATCATTTGTTCCGTAAACTCTTCATCCCCAGGAGGAAGAAATATTTGAACATCAACTAATGAAATATTAACTTGATTTATGACAATTTTAGCTTGTTGAATAACCGATGATAAAGCGCTTTTAGCTTTATTAGAACCGGTATTATAATAAATCTGCGCTTGTAAATTATCGATGTCATCAGTATTAATAAATCTAATTAAAACATCTAAATCTGACTCTTTAAATTGAGTTACAATCGCATCCTGATTTTCATCATCTAAAACTATAGTTTTAAAAGTTAAATTAAATTTTAACTTGTCGATTGCCACTGCCTCTAATGCTTCCTCATTTAGCGAAGCTGTTAAATAGTTTTCAATTTTATTATGATTTTCTGATGTCAAATTATCATAATAAACAACGGCCGTTATTTCTTCAGTTTTTGCTTCAAAACGACTGATGATATTAGGTAAATTAATCATTAATACAATTAGTAGAAAGATAATAATATTTGAAATTAAAAAACCTTTAGTATAGACAACTTTCTTTAAATTATGGATAGTTAAAAACTTAAACTTCTTCATGTTTCTTACCTACCGTTTCAATAAAGATATCTGATAATTTAGCTTCTTCAACATCGAATCGTCTAACTTTTTCTAAAGTTTTAATATAGTCAAAAACTAACTTTGCGACACTTTCTTCTTCAATTTTAACTTCAATTATGTTAGCTTTTTCAACAACTTCATAAACCCCATTAATTGATTTAAGTTGATTAATATCAATACCTTCAGCATCAATTTTAATATTCTTTTTCTTAAAATCAGTTTTAATATCTTTAATATAACCATTTAAAACTGCATTACCTTTATCTAGAACTAATACTTTCTCGCAAAAAGCCTCAACATCATCTAATTGATGTGAGGAAAAGACAATCATTGAACCGTTAGCTTTAAAATCATTAATTACATCAACAAACATTTTTGTATTGATTACATCTAATCCACTAAATGGTTCATCTAAAACTAATAATTTTGGATTATTAATAATTGCCGTAATAAATTGGATTTTTTGTTGATTTCCTTTAGATAATTCGGTTATTTTTTTCTTTTTATAATCAGAGATTTCAAATCGGTTTAACCAATAATCTAATCTTTTATCGATCGTTTTCTCATCAAGATCTTTTAATCCTCCAAAAAATTGAACTAGTTTATCAACTGTCATTTTTTGAAGAAGAGATCGCTCTTCAATTAAATAACCAATTTCATTAACATCTTCATAACTTACGATGCGATCAAAATATTTAATTTCTCCTGCATCAGGTTGAATTAAACCCATAATCATCCGGAATATCGTTGTTTTACCGCCACCATTAGCTCCTAAAACACCAAAGATTTCACCTGGTTTTATCGTAAAACTAACATTATTTACAGCTAAAGTTTCCCCATAACTAAAACTGGCATTTTTTACTTCTAGCATGACAGTCTCCTCTTTTATATAATTTCCAGTTCTTTTGATAACTGATAAATTTCATTAATAGCAAAATCTAAATCTTCTTTAGTATGTTCACTTGATAACATCATTCGAATTCGCGCTGTTCCAATCGGAACAGTTGGAAAAACAATTCCTGATGTATAGACACCGCGCTCTAATAACTTTTTAGCAAATATCATTGTTTTTGCTTCATCATAAATCATTAACGGAGTAATTGGAGTTTTAGTATTTCCAATTTTAAATCCTAAATCTTTTAATTTTGATTGGAAATATCTCGTGTTTTCCCAAAGTTTTTTAGTATATTCATCGCTTTCTTCTAACATATTAATCGCTTCAATTGCTGCGCTAGCCGCTGCAGGCATCATTGATGTTGAAAATAATAATGGACGACCACGATGCAATAAATAATCACGCATCTCTTTTGAACCACAAACATAGGCGCCAACGACCCCAATTGCTTTCGATAAGGTTCCCATAATATAGTCAACTTGTCCGTGTAGGTTAAAGTGGTCGACAGTACCTCTGCCGTTTTCTCCTAAAACACCAGAACCATGAGCATCATCAACATAAACCTTAGCATCATACTTTTTAGCAAGTTTAACAATTCCTGGAAGATTAGCAATATCTCCATCCATTGAAAAAACACCATCAGTAATAATTAACACTTCATTATATTGTTCTCTTTTTTCTTTTAAAATTGCTTCTAAAGCGTCCATATCACTATGTGAGAAGACAGCACGATCAGCTCTTGATAATCTAACACCATCGATAATTGATGCATGATTTAACTCATCAGAAATAATCAAATCTCCTTTATCAGTAATCGCTTGAATAACTCCAAGATTAGCTAAAAATCCTGATTGAAAGACTAAAGCCGCTTCTTCACGTTTAAATTTAGCTAATCTCTCATCTAACTCTTCATGGATTTGCATATTTCCACTAATAGTTCTAACGGCTCCAGATCCAACTTCGTACTTGTCGATCCCATCTTTAGCCGCTTTTTTCAATCTTTCATGATTGGCAAATCCTAAATAGTTATTGCTACAAAGATTAACTACTCTTTTACCATTTAAAGTGATTATAGCTTCGTTTGGGGTCGAACTAACTGATAGCTTACGATAAACTCCATCGCGCTTTAATTCGTCTATTTTTACCTTGATACTATCTTTTTTCATAATTTTAAAACAACCTTTCCTGATTTACCTTCGTTCATTACTTTAGTTCCCTTTTCAAATTCATCAAATGGGAAAACATGAGTGACAAACTTATCAAATTGTAGTTTTTTTGATTTTAATAGTTCATCAATTTGATTCCATGTTTGTGGGAGTAATCTTCCAGTTACTCCGTAAATATGTAGTCCTTTGAAAACTATCTTATTAAAATCAACATATAGTTTATCAGTAAACACACCCAATATTGAAACGCCACCACCGGGCTTTACATAATCAAAGGCTTCTTCAACTGCCCCTTTATTACCAGAAAAATCAACCACAACATCAACACCTTTATTATTGGTATGTTTTTTAATAATTTCTAATGTGTTTTCTTGGGTTGGATTAATGACTAAATTAGCCCCAATTTCTTTAGCTAAATTAATCCGATACGGATTAATTTCGGTCGCAAAAACGCGTTTAGCACCACTCGCTATAGCAACATCTATCCCCATTAAACCTAATGGACCACAGCCAAGAATTAAGACATCTTTATTTTTAACATCGAAATGTCTTACCGCATGAACCGCATTACCTAATGGTTCTAAAACTGATAAATATAATGGATCTAAGTTTGATGTATCAATATATAAGTTTTCTTCTGGCATTTTGATATATTCAGCAAAACAACCATCACGATCAACGCCAATGACTTTAGTCTCTTCACAAATATGTCCCTTCCCAGCTAAACAAAACTCACACTTGCCACAAACGACATGTGATTCACTTGAAACAATATCTCCAACTTTAACTTTAGTAACTCTATTACCTATTTTTACCACTTCCCCACTAAATTCATGTCCAACCGTTAGTGGTGGTTTAATGCGATTTTGACTCCAAGCATCCCAATTATAAATATGCATATCAGTCCCACAAATCGAAACTGAAATCACTTTAATTAAAACTTCATTTGGCAATAAATCTCTCGGTATCGGTTTAGTACCAATGGTAAATCCTTTAGCTTTTTCGGTTTTTAAAATTACTTTCATCATATTATCAGATTCCTCCAATATAATTATAACACCTTAATTATATATAATTAAGCAAAAGAAAAGAATGTCTTAAAAAATAGACATTCTTTCAACTTTATCTTGATATAATTTTACATTCCTTTAGCATCAAAAGGGATACCAGAAGCTTTTGGAGCTCTTGAAGATTTTGATGAAATTGATAAAGCAATTAGCGTAATTATATAAGGCATTAAATTAAATAGCATACCAAATGGAATGTTTTTATAGTTTTCCATTAAATTACTTATAAATGGAATCCCAAAATAAGTTACTGACAATGTTTTGAAAATTCCAAAGAAGATCGCTGCCAGTAAAATTTTAAATGGTTTCCACTGACCAAAAATCAATACCGCTAGTGCCAAAAACCCATATCCGGTAACTGTACCATGGAAACTTACTGATGTTGGAATAATATAAATTAATCCCCCTAAACCAGCTAATGCGCCAGAGATTAAAACTCCAGCCCAGCGATAACGATAAACATTAACTCCAACTGATTGAGCGGCATGTGGATGTTCACCACAAGCTGATAATCTTAAACCAAATCTAGTTCGATTAATGATAAATGAAGAAACAATAAAGATAATTACTGCTAAGTAGATGAAAATATATCCATCACGTAAGAAAACATTGTTAAGTCCGTTAACGATCTTATATTCTATAGAGCCAGGCGCTAAGTTAGGAAATAAATCTTTTAAATAATTAACTCTTAATTTAAAAGGACTATTATTGAATTTAATATGACTCACGCCTTCTTTAGTTAAAGTTCTAGCTAAGAAAATTGCTAATGCTGCCGCTAAAATGTTTAAAGCAACTCCACCAATGGTTTGGTTAGCTTTCATATTAATGGCTAGAAAACCAAGAAGCGAAGCAAATAACATTCCCGCTACAATAGAAATAACCATCGCAATTGATAGCAGTAGTAATGGTACATTGGCCAAATAACCATGTTCTTGCATTATCGAAATAAAATAAATTCCGGCAAATGCCCCGATAACCATAATACCTTCAAGGGCAATATTAACGGTACCACTCTTTTCAGAAAACATTCCGGCTAATGCCACAATTAATAGAGGTACGATAAAGTAAAATGATTGTGATAATAGAAATTGAATCATTTCATCTCACCTCCTAGTTCTAGTGTTTCCACCCGATCTAATTCGATTGGTTCAGGTTCAACAACTTCTTCTAAAGTTTCTTTTTTGTTTTTCTTTCTCTTTTTAGTCTTACGTGGTGCTTTTGGATCTTTCTTTTTGCGTTTAAATATTTTAGTAATCGAACGACCAATAATTAAAGCAAACGCACTGAAGTACAAAATAACACCAACAATAACGTTGACGATTTCTGGTTTAAACCCTAGATTTTGCATGTAGTCGCCACCAATTTGAATATATTGAATAAAGAGAGCCGAAATAAAAATACCAATTGGATTACTATTGGCTAATAGTGCAATAGGAATTCCATCAAATCCTTGTGGTAAAATTTCGTTAACTACAGCATAATTATTTCCTAAATTACCACGACTTGGAGCTAAAATAAATAATGCTCCACCTAATCCAGCAAATAATCCTGAAATTGCCATTGATAAAACAATGCTCTTCTTTTCGTTAATTCCAGCATATCTAGATGCATGACGGTTTGAACCAACTGCAATTAATTCTTTACCGAATACTGTCCTTTTTAACACAAAATAAGTAATAATTACTACAACAATTGCAATAATTATTCCCACATCTAATCCAGTATGAGGGAAAATTTTATCCAATCCCACCAATGGATTTCTTGCGTTAGCCGGAATTGGTTTACTTCTATTAGTTGATTGATCAACAATTTGACTAAATAAGTAGTTAGTTAAAATTCCATTAATTAAATAAACTGCAACGTGGTTTAACATGATACATGTAATAACCTCGTGAACATTTAAGAGTGCTTTTAAAATTCCAGGAATTGAACCCCAGATAGCTCCCGCAACCGCACCAGCTAAAACTGCTAATGGCCATTGCATAACGCCAAGAGTACCACCTAAAAAGGCAACAATCATCGCCACAAATATTCCCATCATATATTGGCCACTAGCACCAATATTAAACATACCTGTTTTAAAGGCAAATCCAACTGCTAGACCGGTAAAAATATATGGAGTGGCTTTATATAATAATTGACCAACTGCCCTTTCTGGTCCTGCTGCTGTATTAAATGGACCAATAAACATTGTAGTAAGTCCATAAACGGCGTTAGCCGGTTTAGCAATCAACATAATGATAAATCCAACTAACAAACCTAGTAAAATCGCTAATAATGATGAAGAGATGGTTTTAACTGCTGGTTTACTAAATATAGATTCTCGTTTAGGTTTCATCTTCTATCACCATGATTCCTTTCTGCTTGTCGAGCATATAACATCGTATAGCTTGGATAATCAGATTTTTTGAAACGTCTAGTCTTTGGTTTTTTCGCTTTTCTTATCTTTCTGCGTTCAATAAAGACGACTTTGTCATATTCTTTATCAGCCAATGATTCGTCGCGTTTAACACCAGCCATATATAATCCGAGTTCTTCAATGGTAATTTCATCAGGTTTAAAATCACCAACGATTTTTCCTTCATACATGACTAAAATACGGTCACTAATGCTCATGACTTCGTCTAATTCAAATGAGACTAACAAGACAGCTCGACCTTGGTCTCTTTCAGCTAAAATTTGTTTGTGAGCAAATTCAACTGCTCCAACATCCAGACCTCTTACCGTTTGGACTGACAATAATAAATCTGCTTCGCGATCAATTTCTCGAGCAATAATCGTTTTTTGTTGATTTCCACCAGACATTGAACCAGATAAAGTTTTAATTCCTTGACCGCTTCTAATATCAAATTTTTCGACTAAACGCTGAGCATCTTTATTAATTGCTTTTTCTTTAACCAAACCTCGTTTTTGGTATGGTCTCAAATGATATTTCTTTAAGTTAAGGTTATGAGCTAATGTATCGTTTAAAATTAACCCATATAATTGTCTATCTTCAGGAATATGACCTAATCCATGATCATTTCTAAAACGAATTGATTTTCTAGTAATATTAACCCCTTTTAGATAAATGCGACCACTCCTTGGTTTCATTAAACCTGCAATCGCATAAGCCAATTCACTTTGACCATTGCCGTCAACACCAGCAATAGCAACAATTTCTCCACCTTTAACATCAAAACTAACATGATCAACAACATTCTTTTTAGTAAATGGTGAAACAACCACTAAATTTCTAACTGCTAAAATATTTTCTTTCAGTTCTTGTGGGTTTTTCTCGAGTGTAAATTGAACATCACGACCAACCATCATTTTAGATAATTCTTCTTTTGTTGCTGATTCTACATCTAATGTACCAACTAATTTACCTTGTTTTAACACGGTAACACGATCACAAACCGCCATAATTTCATCAAGTTTATGAGTGATAAAGATAATTGACTTACCTTCTTTTGCTAAATTTTTCATTGTGATCATTAGTTGATCAATTTCTTGAGGAGTTAATACCGCAGTTGGCTCGTCAAAGATCAATATCTCATTGTCACGATAAAGCATTTTTAAAATTTCAGTTCGTTGTTGCATTCCTACAGTCACGTTAGCGACTTTAGCTTTTAAGTTAACTTGTAGTTCATAACGTTCACTTAATTCTTTTAATTCTTTATATGCTTTTCTCCGTTTTAATACTCCTCTTTTGTTTGGCTCAACTCCTAAAATGATATTATCTAAGATCGTAAAAACATCAACTAATTTAAAATGTTGATGTACCATTCCGATTCCATATTTATTAGCATCATTAGGACTATGAATATTAATTGGCTCACCATTTAGTAAAATTTCACCTTCGTCTTGTTGATAAAGCCCAAAAAGAACACTCATCAGTGTCGATTTGCCAGCACCATTTTCACCTAAAAGGGCGTGGATTTCACCTCTGCGCAGATTAAATGTTATATTATCATTTGCAATAATACCAGGGAAACGTTTGGTTATGTTTTTCATTTCAATAATATTTTCTGTCATAATAACCTCGCTTATAATACACACAAAGGATAAGAAGCCAAGTTCTTACCCTTTGTATATTTTTTTTACAATTTAATAGTGATTATTTTCTTATCCAGCAAATGGTACAACTCTAACTTTTACTTCTTTAGTTTCGAATAGTTTTGCGGCGTTACCATCATCACCAAATTCACCAATTGTGGTACTAACTTTGACATCTCCTTTAACGATTTTGTTGTAAATAGCATTATATTGAGATTTCTTAAATTTAGTGAATCTAGATGTTTCCATTGGTAAACCAACACCATCTCTAGTTACGTCAAGAATAACTGATTTTCCAGCAAAATCATCTTCCCAAGTTAATTTTTCTTTAGAAACTCCAAAGATAGCTTCAAGAGCTTGTTGGACAGAAACCGCTAATTCTTTAGTTGATGAAGTAATAACTGTTTCAGAGTCACCACTTTGGTCAACGTCAACACCGATAACCCATTTACCACCAGCTGCTTTAGCTGCTGCCATAACTGATTGTCCTACTGCTCCACCACAAGCAAAGATAATTTCAACACCATTTTGATATAATGTTGCTGCTGCTGCTTGAACTTCAGGGCTAGCTTTAAAGTCACCAGTATATAGATAATCAACAGTAATTGCACCTTCTGCTAATCCTTCTTCTTTAGCGGCATATGCTGCACCTTGAACGAAACCATGACCAAATCTTTGAACAGCTGGAACTGCCATACCACCCATAAATCCTAATTTACGGAAGCCTTCTTTAACTGCTGCATAGCCAGCTAAGAACCCAGTTTGTTCTTCGGCATAGAACACAGAATAAACGTTCTTTTCAAGTGTTCCGCCTTCGGCATTAGCCGGACTTCCATCAAGAATGATAAATTTAACATTAGGATACATTGTTTGAACAACGTTGATAGGTCCTTCAAACAGGAATCCAGGAGTAACAATAATTGTAGCACCATTAGCAATTGCTTGCTCAATTGCTGCAATGTAAGCTTCGTTAGTTGCTTCTCTTGGTTTCAAATAAGCATATTCAACTTTATATTTGTCACCAAATGCTTTTACTCCATCGTATGAACCTTGGTTAAATGATTTATCGTCAATATCTCCTTTGTCGGTAATTAAAACGATTTTTTGACCTTCACTGTCAACCTTTGGTACACATGCTGTCATCGCAACTGCTGCAACAGCCACTAATAGAATCGCCATAATTCTTTTAAACATTATATAATTTCCTCCTTTTTATAATATTATATACGTTACCACTATTATATATGAAAACGCTTCGTTATGCAACCGGTTTTACGAATTTTTTGAAATTTCTATCGTTTATTTTTGATTATTGATAAAATTAATTTTATATATTCCTCAAGTGCAACCGTAATTTGTTGATTATCACCATATTTACGGTAAGTAACTTCTCGATTTTCGATCTCTTTATCACCAATAACAATCGAAAAAGGGATTTTACTAGTCTGTGCGTCTCGAATCTTATAACCCAATTTCTCTTCACGCAAATCTAGTTCAACGCGGATTCCATTTTTCTTCAGTTCATCTAAAACTTCATTAGAATAATCGAGATGTTTTGATAAATTTACTGGTATAATTCGTGTTTGAATTGGACTTAACCATGTTGGAAAAGCTCCGCCATAGTGTTCGATTAAAATGCCGATAAATCTCTCTAGTGAGCCATAAATAGCTCTATGTAACATCACTGGTCGAACTCTTTCACCAGTTTCACCAATGTAAAATAATTCAAATCTTTCTGGTAAGTTCATATCTAGTTGAATCGTTCCACATTGCCAAATGCGATTTAATGAATCTCTAATCTTATAGTCTAATTTGGGTCCGTAGAAAGCGCCGTCGCCTGGATTTATTTTTACTTCTTTTCCGGTCATTTTAGCTGCTTCATATAACGCTTTTTCTGATTTATCCCAAACTTCAATTTCGCCAATAAAGTTGGCTTCAGGTCTCGTTGATAATTCAATATGATACTTTAAACCAAAGGTATCATAAATTTCATCAAAAAGATTAATTAATTCGACTACTTCTTGTAATATTTGATCATTTCTCATATAGACATGTGCATCATCTTGGGTAAAGGCTCTAACTCTAAATAAACCATTTAATGCCCCGCTTGCTTCATAACGATGAACATGTCCTAATTCCCCAACTCTTAATGGTAAATCACGATAAGAGTGAATTGAATTTTTATAAACTAACATCCCTCCGGGACAATTCATTGGCTTAATCGCAAATTCTTTTTCATCTATTGTTGATGTATACATATTATCTCGATAATTAGCCCAGTGCCCGGAAATTTCCCAAAGCTCTTGATTTAACATTGTTGGTGTTTCAATATATTTATAATTGTGGCGATCATGAACTTGATACCAATAATTAACTAGTTCTCGTTTAATAATCATCCCGTTTGGTAACCAAAATGGAAATCCTGGCCCATATTCAGATAACATAAAAATTTCTAACTCTCGGCCCAATTTACGGTGATCACGTTTCTTTCGTTCTTCTAATAAAACTAAATGTTCATCTAAATCTTTTTTGTTCCAAAACGCAGTTCCATAAATTCGCGTTAACATTTTATTATTACTATCACCGCGCCAATAAGCTCCAGCTAAAGATAGTAATTTAAAATGTTTAATTTCTCTTGTGTTTTGGACGTGTCCTCCACGACATAAATCAGTAAAGTTATTTTGTGTATGGGTTGAAATCACATCATCCTTTAACTCCTCAATTAGTTCTAATTTGTAAGGATCACCACTAAAAAACTTTTTAGCCGCTTCATAACTTAATTCATTTCTAATTATATCAGCGCCTTCTTTTGAAAGTCGTTTCATTTCAGTTTCAATTGTTTCTAAATCAACTTCTCTTATGACAGTATCACCAAAATCAACATCATAATAAAAACCTTCTTCAATAGCTGGTCCCACTCCAAATTTAGCATTTGGATATAAGTTAGTAATGGCTTCAGCCATTAAATGAGCGGCAGAGTGATTTAAAATATGTAAACTTCTTTCATCTCTTTTCGTTAAAATATCAATTTTACCATCACTTTTTATTGGAAAATCAACACTGACAAATTCATCATTAAATAAGGCACCAACAGCCATATTTGCTAATCCTTCTGAAATTGATGAAGCAATTTCAAATGGAGTTAC
Organism: Acholeplasmataceae bacterium; assembly: GCA_050953805.1. Lineage (GTDB taxonomy): Bacteria > Bacillota_I > Bacilli_A > Acholeplasmatales > Acholeplasmataceae > DUQW01. Next base: position 62,924 of record JBMNNE010000001.1, read on the forward strand.
ATTTTCCTTAAATTCTTTGATACTTCCGTCTTTAAACTGTATTTTCATCTTCATTACCCCATTCTTTTACCTATAAAAAGTTTATCATTTAGCACCATTATTTGCAAACATTTAAGTCTATTTTCTAAATGGAGCCGTTAACGGAACTTCATCGGTTAATTCTCGAATTCGGTGAACAATTCTAGCCGCTTTATTACGATCAGTTTCAACTCTGTCAGTCGCCATAAAATCAATTAATTGTTTTTGGCTAAAATTAGACGAAATTAAAATTGGTAACCCCGAAGCTAATCTAAATTGTAAAATTGGACTTAAAACTTCATCTCTAAACCAGCCAGTCATATTTTCACTACCAATATCATCAAAAACTAATAAATCGCAAGTCTTCAGTGCGGTAACTTTATCTTCTAATTCATTAGTTGAAATTGAAGTTTTTAAATTTCGAACTAAATCCGGAAAATAAACAAATAGTACTTTCTTAAATTTAGCCACTTCTTCAACAATTGCCGATAGTAAATAAGTTTTACCACTACCGTAAATGCCATATAAATAAAGACCCTTAGTATATTTATTTTCCCTTAATGAGTTAATAAAGTTATCGGCTTTCAAATAAGCTTGTTTTCTTTCTTCGGTATTTAAAATGAATTCATCTAAACTAGCATCCAGTAAAAAATTGACTGTATCAAGTGATAAAACATTCGCTTCAGCTTCTCTTTTCTTAATTACTTTTTCTAAATCGACTGAAGGCATCATAAAAATTTCTAATGTGTCTTCCGTTTTCTTCAGTGTAGGAATAAAATTTGGATTCTCATTTGATTTTTTCATTTTCAAATAACGATAAGCCGTCATCAATTCAAAATCTGACAACTTCATTTTTTTGATTTCCTGATCTTTTTCAACTATTTCTCTTAATTCTTGATAGTTCATTTTTAGTACCTCCTAAAAATTTTCAATATACTCATCTAACCAATCAGGCTCTGGAGCCTGAGTTTTTTTAGATGTTCGTTTCCCTGTTTGGATTGGTGCTTCATTTAATTGTGCTAAATAACTAACAGCATCTTCAGTAGTTTTTACCCCATTATTTTGCCAAGTATTTAACACCTTTTCTAAATATGTATAATTTGGTAATATCCCTTCTTTTTCTTTAATTGTATATAAAATAATCGCATTGATAATTCCAACTGTCGCATCATTTCTTTGAGAGAAGGCTAAGACAGTATCTAAATCAACAGAAATATTATCTCTTTTAGAATACATTTTAATAATATCTTGGGGACTGATTGAATCTAACTTATCAGCTAAACTATCAGTTTTTAAAACAATTTCTGGTTTTTCTTGATGATTAATCTTTTGATAATATAAACTAGCCTGTAATCTTAATTTTTCTTCACTTGGAAGTTCACCTTTCGTACTTGAGTTAAGATATACTTCGTACATATCTTCATTAGTAAATTGATAGATAAAAGCGATTTTCTCAATATTAGATTTTACAACTGGATTAAATAAGTGCCCTCGTTTATATCTAGTTGGAATTAATTCTAAAAATGCTTCATAATTAAATTTATCATTAATAATTTTAGTTCCATCATTTTTACCAGCGCCTCTTAAATGATTTCCTGTATTTAACAGTTCAACAGATTTAATTTCGTAAACTTCGTTAAATGCTTTAGTAATATTATCATATTTTACTAAATCAATTGGTAATAATCGAAACTCGGAAATTAAGTTATTCATTTGTATCTCCCCAATTTGATCTTGAAGATATGATCCAAAGATTGTATCATTTAAAAACTCTTTGGCGGTCATCGGTGATTTTAACGAATAAATATATTCATTATCACTTTGAAAAACAACTAATAATCCTAAGGCTTCTAACTTATAGCGATAATTTAAATGTTCCCTTGATTTAATATTTAACATATCGAGTAAATCTTTTTGTTGATATTCTTTAGAAATTCCGGTTTCTAAATTAGCAAGTCCGTACAATGTTAAATAAAGAGTATAAGGCATCGCTCCTAATAGTGGTTGATAAAGGAGGGTTAATACCTTTAAATCTTCTTGGGACATAATTTGTTGAATTGTAATTTTAATTACCGCATTTAATTTCATTCTAGACTCCTAATTTTTCGATAAATTTTAAAATTTCCTCGTTTAATACCTCTTTAGTGTCGTTATTATAAATAACGTAATCAGCCATAAAAAGCTTTTTGTTAATTGACATTTGATTGTCAATTCTTATTTGAGCCTCTTTTTTTGATAATTTATCTCTTTTCATTAATCTTTCAAGTTGTTGCGTTGGTGATGCATAAACTAAGACCGTTAAATCAACTTTATCATAATTGGCCTCAAAAAGAAGCGGTATATCGATAATGATAATATCAAGATGCATATTATCTTTAATAAAATTATCAATATATGAAAATACTTTAGGATGAATTAATTCATTTAACCTTGATAATCTATTTTCATCATTGAAAACCATTTTCGCTAACCTTTTTTTATCAATTGGCACTTCTAGTTCAAATTCTTTTGAAACCGTATCATTTAATTTCATATCGGTTTGCCACAAATGATGAACGATTTTATCTGAGTCAACGATAATTAATCCTTTTTTCTTTAGTTCACTAGAAACAAGCGATTTACCTGTAGCAATCCCACCAGTTAAACCGATAATAAAAGGACGTTTATTTTTGACATTTAAAACAGACATAGGTTCCCCTTCCTCCTACTTTAATTTTTTCAATGGTCGTGCCACAAACTGGACACGACTCGCCTTCTTTAGTGTGAACTAATAACTCATTTTGAAAACGTCCACTTACTCCTTGACTTGATTCATATGTATAAATGGTCGTGCCACCTAATTTAGTTGCCTTATCTAGAACTTGGCTAGCGGCTTTCAAAATCTTTTCCGTTTCATCAAGTGTCACTAAATTTGATTTTCTAGTTGGCAAAACTTGCGCTATAAATAATGTTTCATCAACATAGATATTACCAAGACCAGCGATGTTTGATTGATCTAAAAGAGTAGGTTTAATGGGTCGTGATCTTCTCTTAAGTAATTCAAAAAACTCTTTTGAATCAATTTGATGTGGCTCTTTTGCCACTTGTGATAATGGTGGTGTAGTTAAATAATTATCATAATTTTTAATTAGTAATCGACCAAATTTTCTAGTATCTACATATCGTAAGGATAAATTATTAGTAAAAGTAATTTTTACATGTTCGTGTTTCGTTTTAGGTTCAGTATCATCTTTTAAGAAAAAGCGTCCTTCCATTCTCATATGCGAAACAATAACATAATTAGTTAATTTGAAGATTAGAAATTTACCGATTCTTTCTAATTGAATAATTTTTTCTCCTACTAAATTAATCATGTCTCCTTCAGGCATAATGTTTTTATAATAAATATTAACTGATTTAATTTCTAAGTTTAAAATTTTTAATTCAAGCGTTCGCTTGACAGTTTCAACTTCTGGTAATTCTGGCATATGGTAATCTCCTAAACTTCATACCACGATTTACCAGTGGCTACACTAACTGGTAAATCAACTAATAAATGAACGGCATTAGTCATTAGTTTTGGTATCATATTTTCCATTAATTCAAGTTCATCTTTTGGTACTTCTAAAACTAATTCGTCATGAACTTGAAGTAAAATTTTCGTTTGAAAATTATTTCGAGTTAGATACTTATCAATATCAATCATCGCCTTTTTTAAAATATCAGCTGCACTACCTTGAATTGGTGCATTTAAGGCTAATCTTTCCCCAAATTTTCTAACATTGTAAACTGGTGAATATAACTCCGGTAGATAGCGACGACGATTAAAAATAGTTTCAACATATCCCTTATCTAAGCCATATTTTACAATATTAGCCATATACTTAGAAACTTCAGGATAGATTTCTAAATAACTTGTAATATACTTTTCTGCTTCAATGACACTAATCTTTAAATCCTCAGATAGTCCCCAGTCACTAATTCCATAAATGATCCCAAAATTAACTGCCTTTGCAGCATGTCTCATTTCAGGTGTAACTTCAGTTGTCTTAAAAATTTGTCGTGCCGTTTCACTATGAATATCGATGCCTTTTCTAAAGGTTTCGATTAATTTTTTATCTTTGGAAACATGAGCTAAAACTCTTAACTCAATTTGCGAATAATCCGCACTCAAAAAGTAATTATTGGGCTTAGAAGGAATAAACATTTTTCTAATTTCTCTTCCTTCTTTCGTGCGAATTGGAATGTTTTGTAAGTTCGGTTCAATTGATGATAACCGACCAGTAGCGGTTAATGCTTGTTGGTAAATTGTATGAACTTTACTATTTGGTAATAACGAATCATAAATTCCATTAATATATGTTTGAAATAATTTGGAAATAGTTCGATATCTTAAAATCTTATCAATTATCGGATGTTCATCAACTAATTTATTTAACACATCTTGATTAGTTGAGTATCCAGTTTTAGTTCTTTTCCCATGCGGTAATTGTAAAACTTCAAAGAGGACATCACCTAATTGTTTCGGACTATTTAAATTAAATTCCATGCCAGCATCTTGATAAATTGATTTGGTTAACATATTAAGTTCACTAGCAATTTCATCATGTTGATTTTTAAGTTCATGAAGATCAACTTTGATTCCTTCAAATTCCATTTTCGCTAAAATTAAGGATAGAGGAATTTCAATATCATTTAATAATGATAACTGATTATTAACCTTGAGTTCTTCTAAAGTTTTTTCTCTTAATTGGTGAATCGCTTTCGCTTTACTAGCAATATGTTCTTCATAAACACTTGCTGGTTCAGGAAGTCTTTTTTTAGCCCCTTTTAAATAAATTAATTCATCATACTTAACTAAATCACATTCAAAGGCGATAGCGATTCTTGATAATTCTTCTCTTCCTAAATTAGGATTAATTAAATATGAGGCCAACAGTAAATCATAAGTAAAGCCTTTAACTAAAATATTATGATATCTTAACTTAACCGTTAACTCTTTAATATTAAATCCATATTTACTAATTGTTTCATCGGCTAAATAATTTTTAAGTGATGGTGATTCTAATATTAATTTAGGACTAATGAAATATGAATTTTTACCATCACTTAATCCCATCCCCCAAATTTCAGCTTGATGATAATTTTCCATATCTAACTCTAAATAAACAGATAGATTATTAGTTAATATTTTTTTGATAGCTTCATCACTAGTTAACTTAATATATTTAGAAACGGGAATTTCTTCATCTTTAACTTCGTCTCTAATTAAATTTCTCGCTAACGAATGAAGTTCATATTTTTGGTAAAAGAGAATTAAATCATTAATCTGACCAACTTTATATTTAATTTCTTCAAGTCCAAATGGAATTGGAACATATTGATCAATGGTAACTAAGATTTTTGATTTAATCGCTAAATCACGATTTTCACTAATTTTAACTCCAACCGCTCCTTTAATGTTATCGCTATTTGATAATATATTTTCTAATGTTTCATATTCATTAAGTAATTTGATAGCCGTTTTTGGACCAACACCAGGAATTCCCGGGATATTATCACTAGGATCACCTGTTAACGCTTTAAAGTCAATCATTTGTTGGCATTCTAAATCAAATTCTTCTTTAATTCCCTTTGGATCGTAAACTGAAACATCAGACATTCCCCGTTTAATTAAATTAACGGTAGTTTTATCAGTAACTAATTGAAGTAAGTCACGATCTGATGAATAAATATCGACTAAATAATTTTTAGATTCCGCAATTCTTGCAAGAGTTCCAATAATATCATCAGCTTCATAACCAGGTAAATTATAGTAGTGAAAGCCAACAGTATCTAAATATTCATAAACTAAATCAAACTGCTGAGCTAATTCTTCGGGCATTTCTTTTCTTCCAGCTTTATAATCTTCATATAATAAATGTCTTTTAGTTGGACCTTTTGAATCAAAGGCAAATAAAATATGGTCAAACGATAATTCTTTAATCTTATCGACCATATTAATAAATGCGAAAAGAGCATTAGTGTAAATGCCTTGGCTTGTCTGCATTAATTTAGCCCCCGGATACGCAGTGGCATAGTAAGCTCTAAATATAATTGAATTTCCGTCGACTAAAATTAATTTCTTCATGATTTATCTTTCTCCTTACATATAATATAACATATTATACTTTACGGATTTTCCACACGAAATGTGGATAAAAAAAGACTCAATTTTTATGAGTCTTTCAAATCATCATCAAGTAACAGTGGATCATCGATTTCTTGATTTTTATATCCAAAATCTTCAAACGCTTTAGTTGGTCTTTCTCGGCCCATAGTAGCTTTCTTGCCTCGTTTAAAGAAAAATAGAAAATATGCCCCTAAAACGATCGCGATGATAGTAGCGGTGATACTTAAATAAAAGATATAACTATATTTTTTCATCGAATGAAAGTTCTTTGGATAAATTTGATAATTAGCATATAAATAATCGTCTAATTGATTTGATTTTTCCGATAATTTTTCTTTAGTTATGCCCAGTTCTCTCATTCCTTCTTCAACCCGCTTACCGACGATTAAATCATCGCTAGTAATGTTATAGAAAAAATTATATTCATCAGTTTTAATACTAACCGTTTTATCAGTTTCACTAACGACGGCATAAATTTTATTAACCGTAATACTAGTTGGATTTAACCGTTCAATTTCGGAAGTGGTAATCAGAGCGTGACGATCTAAATCGACTAAAATATACATTTGAAGATGACGAAACCGGTCAAAGTTATAAGTTTTTCTATTGTCATCACCAAAATTAAACGCTAGTTCATATCTCATGGTATCATCCGCTTGAAAATTTTCAATTTTAGGATATAACATAATATAAAATATATCCGTCATTTCTTCAATTACATATACTTCAAAAAAAGCGAGAATAAACTCGTCATTTTCATAAATTAATGGTGGAATCGTTCTAACATGATATCCCACTGAACTATAAAAAAAATAAAATTTTTCCATCTCATCTTTAGAATCGAGGGCCTTTTGGCCCTCGTTATCAAAATAAAGATGTTCTTGCCGAGCTAGTGATAAACTACCAACAACAAGTAATAAGACGGTAGCGTAGATAATATAAACTACGCGCCAAACAATTTTCATTATGGTTGAAATTCTCCGCTATAAATTCCTAGTTGATTAGTTTGAGCGTGAATCACTGCATCTTGAACCCATTGATACATATAGCGATTACCCCAAACATTTGATTTTTTATATTCTCCAGCGAAATCTTTCGTACCCGAATGATCGCCTAAACCGTTATAAATTAACTCAAAGTTTAATAAACGCCAATCCGGATTCGCTACAGTTCCAGCATTATACCAAACAACTCCTAGGTTGCGGCCATAATTATCTTTAATTCCAGCGGAACGATCCGCTTGAATATATATTTCGCTAGCTTTAGATAAGGCATTTTTAGTAAAGTCAGATGCCACTTGAGCATAAGGTTCACCAGTAACTCCTGGTTTTTCTGTCTCAGGGGTATCGACCATTAAAAATCTTAAACGGCTATTGCCATCATATGGACCTAGATCTCGCGGATCTAAAGACTCGAAATATACAGTATCGCCATCAGCGGCACTTTTATATCTAACTTTAGTCATTCCATAATTTGGAAAGATCTCATCAATCAATTCAAAAGTTGGATGATCTAATATTTCGTATGGATGATTATTAATAACTTCAATAAATGAAGGGATATAACCGGCCCATTCGCGCATATCAAAGTTGCGATTACCTTTAGTAATGTTTTGTCTGCGAATAAAGATTTCATCAGAAAATCTTGGTTCGTTATTACCAATATTAAAAATCGTATCAATATAGGTATTGTTTGATTTCTTTCTTAATTGGATCGTATCATTACCATCAAAAATTAAGTTACTTGAAATTAAATGAGCTTTTTCTTTAAGGACATCACTACTAGTACTAGAAACAATAAAGTAAGTTTCGTTAGCAGCTAATGTTCCTGCTAAATCAACTCGATATGTTTCATAAATTGAACCATTTTCAAAAATAGAAAGATAATAATCACTTAGATCAATGGCAGTATCTAATGGATTATATAATTCTAATCCATTATTACCTGGTGAATCTTCGACACTTTTAGAAATAAATAGTTGTTTCTCGTCATTGAGATCATCATTGGTATGAATAATTATTGAAATTTTAGTTCCTTTAGGAACAATTTGTCCAATTGAATACCCAACATATCGACTAAAAGTATCCATCTCTTTGGCGTTATTAACCATTTCATAAAAATCCGCCGTGATCTCATTATCCTTTAAATACTTATTAATTTGAGGAACGGTATAACCAGTTAGATCTTTTAATTTCACTGATGCCATGTTTTGAAGATACATAATCGCTCCAGTTACATATTCTTCACCAACTTCTCGTTCGTAATAACCTAAAACATAATCGGGATCTCCAGTTAAACTTGGCACAGCTACTATATTATTAGCACTAACTCCAGCATCTAAGAAAAATTGTTTAATTTCGGTTACTAAAAAACCAGCAATATTAGGAAGATTTCGTGTTGAAATATTAACTTCAATTTCATCACTAAATTTTGCGATTTCACCAATTTCATAATCTTGATATCCGATAAATCGACCTTTAAAAATTCTAACGTTAAAGACTTCATTAATTTTAACGTTATTAAATCCTAAAGCATTTAAGGCACTAGTAATATCCTCTTGATTTTTCCCACTTAAATCAGGAAGACTAGCTTCAACTCGCGCTTTTATCGTTAAAGTTGCTGTCATCGGATCAATATTATGGTAATTTTGATTTCCGATAAAATTAGCTTTTACTTCATATCTTCCAACATCAGTTTGATTATTATTTTCATAAGTAACAGCAACTCCTTCTGGTAAAGTGCCACTAATCATTAGTGATTTAGCCGTACCATCATAATCAAAAGATGCATTTTCAAAAGAAATGCCACTCATATCATAAGTTAGTTTATTAATCGTTAATGTTGCCGTTAATGAGGGGATTTCTTGATAATGTTCGTGACCACTAAAATTAGCTTTTACTTCATATATCCCAGCGTTAGTTTGCTGATTATTTTCATAAGATACCGTGACTCCTTCTGGTAAAGTGCCATTAATCTTTAATGATTTAGTCGTACCGTCATAATCAAAAGACGCATCCTCTAAGGAAACTGCGCTCATATCGTAAGTTAATTTATTAATTGTTAGTGTCGCCGTTAATGATGGAATGTCATGATAATTATTATTACCAGCAAATTTAGCTTTTACTTCATAACTTCCAGCATTCGTTTGATTATTATTTTCATAAGATACGGTTACACCTTCTGGTAAGTTACCACTAATTTGAAGTGATTTAGCGGTTCCATCATAATTAAAAGATGCATCGACAAATGAAACTGCGCTCATATCATAAGTTGCTTTTGTAATTGTTAAAGTCGCTGTCATATCTAGTATCTTTTGATATTTTGGACTGCCAGTAAATTCGGCAGTGATAGTATAAGTTCCTACATTAGTTTGATTGTTATTTTTATAAGAAACCGAAACACCATCAGGTAGATTTCCTGAAATTTTTAATGATTTGATATTCCCATCATATACATGAGTTTGATCTTCAAAAGTTACACCACTCATGTCATAGACACGATCATCACATCCAGTTAAAAGTAATGATAAGAAAAGAGCAACTAATATCAATAAAAATCTGTTTTTCATATTAATCAACACTCGCTTCTTTCTTTTTTCTTTTAATTGATCTAACTAAAAAGTAAATACCAACAGCACTACCAAAGATAATAATTGCTCCTGCATTAACAACTAATAAAATGGTTGCCAGAGATGGTCCATTTTCAATCACTACTCTTAAAGTTCTAGTTGGGGCAATATTACCTGATGAATCTTTGGCATTTAACATAATCGCGAATTCACCATTTTTAGCATTTTCAAAATTAGTTATATAATACATCACGATTCCATTTTCTGGATCTATTCCTAATTGTTCGTGAATTTCAAATAAGTTTTTAATTTTGTTGTTTTCAACAACAATTTGAAACTCTTGAGAGGCTAATAGAGTATCTTCTTTGTCACTTCTAAATACTTTTAATTGAACCGTATGAGTTCCATTCTTTAATACATAGCGATAAGCATTAGCGGCAGCCGCTAATTCTTCTTCCGTGAATCGGTCTTGGTATTTAGCTAAATTATGATAATCCATTTTAACTTTTTCAAATAAATCTTTTTGATTAATAACAATTTTTAAAACTGATTCACTCTTATCGTAATTATCTTGAATGTCGATCGTATTTAACATTTCAATTAATTCGATTTTTTTATTAATATGATAATGTCGATTCGCAAAATCTAAATAAACTGGAGCTGTCATATCAATAACAAGTAATCTAATCACTTGTGAAGCGACATTACCGGCTTTATCTTTAACTTCGAAAGTAATAATAAATTCAGTATCTTTTTGATCTAAACGAACATTTTCAATTCCTTTAAAATATTCTCTTTTCGCTTTAATGTTACCATCTTCATCAGTATAAGTAATTTCTATTTTTCCATCCACATTATCTTTAACATTACTGAAGCGTTGCATCAAGACTTCTAATGAGGCATCAGCTATTTTTTTACCTTCTTCAGTATCCATATTTTGATAGGACCATAAAAGTTGCCCATCTTCATTAACTACATCAGGATCATCAATTTTATAGGTATCAAATGTTGGTGCGTCAAGATCTTCTTCAATTACTTTAAATTTAATTGCAGCTCGACTGTAATCACGGTTTCGATCAAAGACATATTTTCTCGCATAAATAATTGAAACGATATATTCGCCTGGTTTAGTAATATCAAAACCACCACGACGAATCATCGTGTCAATTACTTCAATGTCAGTTACGTTATCAGTAATTTTAAAATATTCTTTAAAATTGGGGGCTTCTGTATTAACAATAAATTCTAGTGGTAAGTCTTCATTCGTTTCAATTCTTACCGATCCAAAGGTATCAATTATGATCAAATGGATATCTCCAAAAATAGTAAAATTGCCCCTTGAATCTTCAGCCCAAACATTAATCGTAAAGACTTCACCAAATTGATTCAATTTTACTTTATTAATTCCTTCAAACATTTCTTCAGTCGGAGCAATATATCCATCAACCGCATCGTAAATAAAGAAGCGTTCTCGTAAACTGGCCATACTTTCTTGAGCATCCCAAGGAGTTCTTCCGAGTTCATCTACCGGTAAAAAGTTTTTGATAACTCTAATAACTGGACCTTCAGTATCCTTTTCAATGACTTTGACTACTAATTCCTTAAGGGCAAAATCAGTCTCAATTACAACAAATGCCGTAATCGTATATTCCCCTACTTTAGTAATATCAAATTCACCTATAAAAACTTGATCATCAGTTATTGGCTGTTCGATACCCATGTATGTAACAGTAAAATAATCTTTAAAATCAGGTGCAGTGCTATTAACAATAAAAGATGTTGGTAATTTCTCGTCAATAGTAATCGTTAAATTAAGCACATCGGCTTTAACATCAGCTTTTTGATTAGTTCCCAACAGAAATAGTGTAAATAAAAATACAAAGAAAACATAGACTTTTTTCATGTAATCCCTCATTTCAAAACTTTTTGCATATATATTTTACCATTATTATATTCATTTTTCAATATTTTCATATAAATACAAAATATTTATATGAATCATAAAAAAGAAACCCAACGGTTAGGTTGGGTTTCCACTTATAAATTAAACTTAAATTGATGGTAATTTTACCAATAGAATTTCATGTTATCGATACAAATTGCATATGCTGTGTTGGAATCTTTTGTTGCACTTGGAGTTTCATAGACAATCCTATATGTTCCAGATACCAAATCTTCATAAGTTATAGTAGTATAGACATTTTTCGTTAAAGAGGAGAATACGTTAGTATTGTTTTCAATATCGGCAACAGCAACCCATGCACCATCAACCAATTTTTCAAGTTTAAATGTCGAATCTGTTAAAGCAACAGTTTGATCATAGTAGTTTTGATTCCATGAAGCAATATCAAATGTAAATTGAGCTAAATCACGAGTGATCTCAAATTGAATCCATGAAAGAGTATTATCTTTAATAGATGAAACAACTGCAAATGCTCCAGCTGTATCGTGTGGAGCAAATGTGCTTGTGGCAACTTGTGCTCTTAATTTAGCCATTGTTATTTCAGTACCATCACCATTGGTAAATGTAACTGAGTCACCAGCATATCCTAGTTTAGCAACTGTACCAAAATCAATTGTATACTTTAAACTTACTGGTGCAACTTCACCTTCTTTAGCTACTTTAATTGTAAGGACAACAGATCCTTCAAAGTCGCTTTTAGTAACTTTACCGGTTAATTTAACAGTAGCTTCTTCAGCTTTTCTAGACAATGTAACTTTACCATCAGCAGCAACTGTAGCAGCATCACCTTCAGTAATTGACCATGCAATTGCAAGATCATCATGAGTCACCGGAAGAGTAAAGTCTTCATAGTATACAGTATTGTCTTCAGGTAATGTGTTTTTAAAAGCTACAACTTTTAGATCAAATAATTGTTGTTCTGTTAATGGAAGTTTTTCTAAAACCCCGAAGATAAATTGTGGATCATCTTTGTACCAACTAACAACTACCGACTTAACATCAACAAAGTAACCAACGGCAAGATCTAAAGCTTTAACTGGATTATAGTAATCTGCTTTTTGTTCTCTAAATGATATAGTTTCGCCGTTAGCATTCTTTAATTTGTACGTTACAGTTGTATCACCAGTAGGTACTGCGACTACTTCTAATCCGGCAATTGAAATCCAACCGCTTTGGTAACTAGCTAAAGCAGCAGCAGTTAATGCTCCAGTATAAGCTTTTGGTACAGCTGGTTCAGTCTTTTCTGATGCAACTAAACCAACAAAATTAAATTGAACTAGATTATTATAATCAGCCGCTCTTTCAGCAACAATGATATACCATTTGCCTTTTTCAACATTCTTAGCATATCTAACGGCTACACCTCTATTTGAATCAGGGTTAACAAATGTATATGTATTACTGTAATCATCAACTAAGTAACCTTCAAATGCCACTACTGTACCTTCTCTAACTGTAACAATTTCATCAATCTTAGATAATTCAGGTCGACCAATTTTTACTTTGTACAATAATTCAACTGTTTGCGGAGTAGTTTCAACGGTAGTTGTAGATAACTTGAATGTTACATCCACAAATGTTCCTGGTTCTGGGAATAATACTATTTCACCAGCATCATTAACATTTGCTGCATTTTGACTTGCATATGTAATATTATATGTTTCTTCTTCAAATTGTTCTGTGGCTGATAAATTAAATTTATGTTCTGCAACAAAGAGTTGATCTTGAATCTTAGCCGCAGCTTTCATTAGAGCTTGTTCTGCTGCTTGTTCTGGAGTTGCAACTCCAAATTTAAGATCAGCTTCTTTAGTAACATCGCCTAAGAACATAAATGCGAAGATATCATTATTAGTTCTAAATGCACTAACAATAATGACGATATGATCAAGGTCAATTGAATATTTTTGACTAATTGGAGCAAATTGTTTTAATGTGTTAAGTCCACCTGGAGTTTGATAATATAACATTAGTGAGTCAGACTTATTAGGTTCTTTAGTTGGATCAGCATGTGTTTGTGGAACTAAGAATGTCTTATAATTATTATCTTTATTATATGTATGAATCTTAGCACCGGTTACCTTATAAAGTTTATGTACTAGTGGTGCATTATCTGATGGTACCTCCAACTCAGCTAAATCTTCAATGGTAATTTCGGTAATTGGAACATTAGTAAATGCTTCACCCTCAATTACAGTATACTTAGGATTCTTAGCTTGTGGTGATGAGTAGTATAGATCATATTCAAATTTAACATCGAATCGTTTGTCAGTAGCTGGTTTACTAGATTTACCAAAAACAAATAATAAGTTTCCTTGGCTATCAACCATATAATAACCATCATTGGTATCAACATAGTATGAAACTCCTTTAATTTTTACCATTTCGCTCTTTGAAGCTTTTTTAGGGCCATTAATTGCATCTAAGAAGTTATCATAAACTAAAACACCTCTAACCGTAAAGGTAACAGATTCGGTTTTGGTAATTCCTTCATAAGTAAATGTTACTGTAATCTTAACATCTTTGTCGCCTTCAAACTCAAGATCAGTTAATTTACCTTCATGAGTGATATAATCAGGGAACTCTGATGTCCAAGTTGCTTCAGTTACTTTTTCACCATCAACTTTAACATCTTTTAATGCGTCAAGTCCTAAATCTTGCTTTAAGATTGGTTTATAACTTGATGGGAAGTTAACTAGTCTTGCTAACTCTTTATCTAGTTTTTGTTCTAATGTTTCAGGTAATTGATTAACCGTAACAATATATGTTACATCATCTTGTCCTTCAGCTGAAGCCATTAAAATAACATAAATTAACTCGCCATCAGTAAAGGCTGGTCTAGTTACTGCTCCAGTTGATGCATTAAGCACTGTCGGATTACTTGAAAACCAAGTAACATCAAAATCACCGATCTTGTTAACTAAAGTAACAGTATCAGTTTCAACTAAGAAGTTTAATACTGCCAAAGTTTCTTCATATTTGGCATTTAACAATGTTTGAAGTTGTAATCTAGATTCCCACTTAGCATATAAATTCGTATCTGCAGTAATTGTTAGTGGTAATACGGCAGCCGTAGTTAATGCTTGATCAGTAAACCAGCCAACAAAATTGTGATCAGCTTTAGTAGGTTCATTAATTAAGTCATTAGTAGTTAACTTACCATTATTTAAAATACGAAGAGTTAATCCTTCTGAAGTTGATGTTCCTCCATTAAGTACGAATGTTACTAAATGTTTTTTAGTCCATTCTGCATATAGTTTAGTTTCACCATTTATTGTTAATGGTAAGACTAATGCTGTATTAAGTTCTTCATCAGTAAACCAACCTTCAAATTTATGATTTTCTTTAGTTGGTTCAGCAATTAAATCATCTTCAGTTAATTGTTCACCATGGAAAATACGTAAAGTTAATGATTCAGAAGTTGATGTTCCTCCATTTAGTACGAATGTTACTAAATGTTTTGGAGTCCACTTAGCATATAATTTAGTTTCTGCATTAATCGCTAATGGGAACACTGCTTTAGCAGTTAAATCTTCATCAGTAAACCATCCATCAAATCGATTATGTTCTTTAGTTGGTTCAGCAATTAAATCACTAGCTTTTAGTTCAGTTCCATGTAGAATGCGTTTAGTTAATTCAGTTGAAGTTGATGTTCCTCCATTTAGTACGAATGTTACTAAATGTTTTGGAGTCCACTTAGCATACAAATTAACATTAGCTGTAACTGTCATTGGCAGAACAGCTTTAGTAGTTAATGCTTGATCAGTGTACCAACCATCAAATTGATGATGTTCTTTAGTTACTTCAAGTAAGTCTGCCGCTTTTAATTGCCCATTGTGTCCAATTGAAATTGGATCTGAACCACCAGCAGCTACACCACCATTTAAATTAAAGGTAACTGTATAGTATTTAGCCCATGCTGCAACGGTATCTTGTTGAGTAATTGCTTTTTTTCCAACAGTAATAACACGGTTGTCGGCAAGTTCACTAAAATCAGCATTCTTTTCAACAAATTCCCAGCTCTTAGTTCTAACATACTTATATTTATGTTCGCCAGTAGCTAATGGCATAGTGATCTTGAATTTACCGTCAGTTCCTTTAGTTAATTCGATAGCTTCTTTTTCTTTCCATTCATTAAAAGAACCAACAATATAAACTTTTTCAGTTCCTTCAGGGGCAGTAACCACAAAAGTAATGTTTGGTGTATCACTTTCTTTAGCTAAGACTGTTACTTTAAAGCTTGCAGTAACTGGATCTTTACCTTCCAACCTCAAAGTCGCAGTTAGCGTTACAACTGTGTCATAGTCTTGTCTAACAACTTTACCGTCATTTGCAATAACCGTAGGTTTGTCAGAAACCCATGAAACTGTGACACCCTTAAATTCTTCTAACTCTTTAGGAAGTTGCAAGTTTGACTTAACTGCTGCAACACTATCTCCTTGAGCATAGGTGATTTTTAGCGCATCTTTAGCTTCTGCTAAATCGACTTTCGTACAAGCCGTTAAAGCGAATACTCCAGCTAAAAGAATTGCTATTGCAAAAAATATTTTCTTAAATTTCTTCATATTAACCTCCTTATTTTGTAAATATGATCTTTAAGACTTTTTTGATTAATCATCCGACACAAGTCGTAATGATTCGTTATATGCGTTAGTTAACGCCGCATTAATCTTTTGTTCTAAATCTTCATCTGGACCAGCAAGTAAAACGTCAGTAAGTGCTGGTGCTACTTTTTGTCTAACTCCAGATGAGCCTTTAAATGGTAAATCAAATACCATGAAATCTTTTTGTTGTAAATAAATACTAACTGCTTTCGCTCTCATAATCTTATCAGCTTCAGTTCTTTGCATTCCATCAATAATGCTATTATCAGCTAATGCGATAAATTCTTGATATTCTTGACTATTTAATGTTGAGTTTCTTGTAGGGAAGTAACCTTTTTCAAATGCATAATCAAGTGATACTCGTTTTGAGTTTAAGAATTTTAAGAATAACCAAGCAACAATTCTTTCATCTTCATCAGCATCGGTGGTAATTGCAAAGTTAGTACCTTGTTGAATAACGTTTCTAAATTCTGGATATAATTTAGAATACAACATTGGTGCAACCCCAACATTAAACAATTTAGTTGTTCCGATCATTGGAGTATTCTTATCAGCTCCTGCGGTTGATGAAACTGAGAATGCTGAATATCCTTTTAAGAAATAATCAGTGGCATAACTAGCATTATTCCAAACTGCAGGGGCAGTAAAATTAGCACGATTAGATCCAAAGAATCTTAACATTGCTTTAGTTTGCTCATTAACAAATTTAAGTTTTTCTTCTTTAGTACCTGTTTGTTGAGTGTATTGTCCACCCCACGCTTTAGTTAAAGTAATAAAGGCATTTCCTTGTGAGTCATAACTAAATGGATAGAATTGTGCTTTCGCATTTGCCTTAACATCGTCAGTATATGTACTGTTACCTTCTTTTTCATATGCGGCAGCAATACGATTGATGTTAGCATCAACTTGTCCTCTTAATTGAGGGGCTAATGCGATTAAATCTTCCCAAGTTTCAGGGAATGGTTTTCCTCTTAACACTTCATCAAACATGCTCTTATTATAGATAACAAACTCAGTTGATTTATTAAATGGCATTGATAAAATATCACCTTCTAAACTAGCAACTCTTTGTTCATCGCGATAAGATTGAATTATATCATAATATGATTCATCAGCTACTGATTGATTTAAGCCCCAAACTGGATGGAAGATATATGGTGTTAAAGAAATAATCTTACCATATCCATGATATTCAACTAGGTGGTCAGGATAGTTTTGAATAATATGAGGAACTTTTGTGCCAGATTGCATCGCAGAAGTCATACTATCTCTAACGGAATCATAGTTGTCACCAGATTTAACAACATCTACAACAACATGATGTCCTTGTTCTAACATATATTCTTGGAACCAAACAGCATATTTTTTAAATAATGCTTCAATATCTTGTCCATTTCCATGTCCAAATTCAATTTTAATTGGATTTATCGCGGTTGTAGCTCTTAATGTGCTTTTAATTGTAACTGCTGATTTAACATTTAGTTGTACCGATCTTGAAGTCGTAAGTTTGCCGTCAGTCGCACTAACAACAATATTGTATTTACCTGGAGTTGATAACACAATGGTTTTAGGTAAAATATAGTTAACAACAACTGAAATTTCTTTCTTAGTTGCTAAATTTTTCGCACTAAATTCTTTTTGCATATCAAACCCTCGTTGATCAGAACCAACATAGTAAGTTAATTTGCTAGGCCCAAAGATAACGACTTTTTGTTCAACGGTTGCTACTTGACCGATGATTTCGACAGTAATCATCGTTGTTAGTGTGGTTCCATCCTTTTTAGGTACTGATAATTCTAATTGGTATTGTGTGCCTTCCTCAGCTTCAACATCAATGTACTCAATTCCACTTAAAACAAATTTGCTAGCTGGAATTTCGGCGCCATCAATATCATACGCTTTAACAGTTTGAATCGCATCTCTAATTTCTATTTCTAAGTTTTCACTAGAAATGTCAATATAAAATAATTCATTGTGTCCTGTAAATTTAGCTGGTACTGTTGGGTCTGGATCTGTGCCTGGATCATCGCCTGGATCAGTGCCTGGGTCATCGCCTGGATCAGTGCCTGGATCATCACCTGGATCAGTGCCTGGATCATCACCTGGATCAGTGCCTGGATCATCACCTGGATCAGTGCCTGGATCATCACCTGGATCTGTGCCTGGGTCATCACCTGGATCAGTACCTGGATCATCACCTGGATCTGTGCCTGGATCATCACCAGGATCAGTGCCTGGATCTTCACCTGGGTCTTCTCCTGGGTCTTCGCCTGGGTCTTCTCCTGGGTCTTCGCCTGGATCTGTAGCTGCGTTAACAGTAATTCTAACTGTTACTGCAAGTGGTTGTCCATCTACTTCAATTCCTACAGCACTTACTTGAAGCGTTGCCGAACCTGCTCCAACGGCTACAATTACTAATTTCTTATTTTCTTTATCAATAGTAACGGTAACAGCTTCGTTATTGTTGTTAGAAACTTGAAGATTGTCAAGTACTTCAGCATTGGCAGTAATCGTAATTTCTTTAGTTTCACCAACGGTTACTTGAAAGACAGTTTCTGATAGACTTAATGTGTTGACTACAACTGGCTTTTCATCTTTACATGCAACAATCGTTAATGAAACCATTAGTGTCAAAAATAGTAATAATATTTTTTTCTTCATATTCTACCTTCCTTTTTTATCCTTTCGTGCCGGATCTTCCGACTCCTCTAATAATATATTTCTTCAACGCTAAGAATACAATTAATAGCGGCACTGTCACTATTGTACTCGCAGCAATTTGTAAGTTATACATTGGTAGTGGATCTCCACCTGCTTCTAAGACGAAACTTGTTTCTCTAAGAGCAACCGAGATCAACCAATAGTTTTTAGCATTGGCCCCATACAAACCAGGGTTAGTAATTAATTTGGGCCAAATATAAGCATTCCATGTTCCTAATAAGCTTAAGATAGTAATTGTCAAAATTGTAGGCATCGCAATTGGAATCATGACTCTTCTTAAGAATTTTAAATCTGAACATCCGTCAACTTTTGCAGCCTTATACAGAGTATCAGGAATTTGTCTAAATGTTTGTCTTAAGAAGAATATATAATAAACACTAGTCATAAATGGAACAATCATCGAAGCAAAGAATCCGGCCTTAGGAAAATCACGACCAATCCAACCAAATCCAACTTCGGATACAGTTAGATAGTTGGTAATCATATAAATTTCTCCCGGAATCATCATCGTCATTAATAATAATGAAAATAATGCTTCTCTTCCTTTAAAATCAATTCTAGAAAAGGCGAATGCTGCAAATACTGTCGTTATTATTGTTCCAATTGTTGATAAGAATGAGACTAATAATGTATTCCAAACATATAAACCAAAGTTTAAGTTTTTAAAAACAAATTTTAAGTTAACCCATTGTGCCTCATAAAACGACACCCAAAATGAAGGATTAGTTGCTTTTGATTGGGTATATGTTTTTAAACTAGTTAAAATCATCCAATAGAATGGAATAATGACAAATACCGCAACTAAAAGTAAGAAAATATAAGTAAAACCGTATCTTAAAATTTTAAATAAGATTTGAACCCTAACTCTTCTCCGAATAATTAACTCTTCTTCAGTTGGAGTATGATCATGTTTTCTTTCTTTTTCAATTCTTCTTTTTTCTTTCTTTTGATCGTATGTCATTTTGAGCCACTCAAAAGTGTTCATGCCTTCAGCATAACGCATTAAAAGATCGGCTCCAATTAACTTAATTACAAAACTTGAAACATTCAATGTCAATAATGACATAAAAGCATGAACATATCGATTTCCAGCTTCCCAGCGGTGATAATCGTATAAATCTAAACTTCTAATACGTTTAAAATTGACAACAAATGTTGAGATACCAACGATTAGGAAAATTACCATAATTGTGATAATAAAGTTAATCGTATGGGCTGAATAAATAAATCCAGCAACTCGATAATATTGTTCCAATACCGCTTCTGGTTGTTCCATTTCATTAGTCGTTAACGGAATCTTAATCGCATTCAACATCAGAATAAATACAATTGCAAAGAAAATAATAGCCGCAAAATCAATTAATAAGGCTACATAATTAATAGACTTAATTTTATTTAATGTAGCTGGATTGCGATAATGTTTTTGTGACTTAGAAGGTTGTCCAACTTGATTATTTAAAGTTGCTTGCATCATTACACCTCCTAATAATGAACGCGTCGCTTACCGACTGCGTTTTGTACCATAGTTAAAACTAAAATAATTGCAAATAAAACAATCGAAGCCGCTGCTGCAAGTGGCATGTTATCTGGGTTAGTAAAATAGTCATAAATATAAAATACTATCGTTTTCATATGATAATCAGCCCCTGGAGGTTTACCTTCGTTTCCAAAGATAGCAACTACTGAAGAATATGTTTTAAATGATCCAATTACCGAAGTAATTAAAATATAAAATATCGATGGTGATATTAATGGAACGGTAATGCGTCTAAATTGTTTAAAACGAGGGGTCGCATCAATTGCTGCAGCTTGATAGTATTGTTTGTCAATACTTTCAATTGCTGATAAGAACACCATAATCTTAAAAGCGAGTCCATTCCAAATACTAAACAAGATCAAGACAAACATCGCTTTCCAATACGGTGCCCCCACCCCAATCCATGAACCACCTTCAATACCAAATGTTAATAAGAATCTATTTACAAGTCCACCTGTCGCTTGAAACATGTAAGCGAAAACTAATCCAACTGCTAATGCGTTAGTAACATATGGTAAGAAATAAATCGTTTGGAAAAATCCTTTTAATGGTTTAATTGAGCTAAGTGCTACTGAGATAACTAAACTAATAATGATAGTTGCCGGAACAGAGATGATAACAATTAATCCGGTATTAATTAAAGCGGTAGACTTAGTTGTCGCTGACGGAACAATAAATGCAGGGTCTCTTAAAACTTCTTGAAAGTTACCAAATAAAGTTAATCCTTTGTATTCTCCCGTGGTTCCATTATAACCGGTAAGGAATACCAGTCTAAATGAGTTAATGATTGGATAAAATGAGAATATTCCAAGGAGTACTAGTACCGGTAGTAAATATAGAGCAGCTTGTAATAAATTTTTGGTAGTTTCTTTCGCTCGTTCTCTTCTTTTTACAGTTTTTCTAGTGGCCGGCAATAACTTTTTAACAAATGACAACCCCAAGGTAGTAGTATCACCTTTTTCTAGTTGCTTTAATTCATCATTAATATGATCTCTTATTCGATCGTATCTTAAATGAACACCATCAAAAAATCTTTCTTTCCCAAACTGGATAGCATAATCGTAGATAACTTGACGACGATAACGCCTTTTTTCTATCCGTTTTTTGTAAAGATTAGTCGCTTTCCACTTAGAAACGAAGAAATTTTTAATCGTATCTTTAATTTTGTTAAAAAAGTTTCTTACATTCCAGTTTATACGGTGGAAAAAATCTTTAATTTGTAATTTTAATCGGTTAAGAACATTCATTTACTCCACCTCTTATTTCTTTGCTTGTTTGCTTTTTTTATTCAATTGGTGGATCGGTTGCTCTTCAACAGTAGGTTCTGCATCACGAGCTAACATCATTTGGTGATGATCACCTAATATTTTAATTTCTTCCTCACTTAATTCAGGTAGGGCTGCTAGTGCCAAACCTGTAACAATATCAAATAGATGAATTTTTTCATCTTTAACGGTTAAATTAATTTCATCAACATTTTCAAGAGATTCAGATTCAACTAAAGCTCTAACTTCAGAATCACCATATACAAATCGAATCATCGTATCTCTACCAATTACAGATACATCTAACGCCTGAATATTAATTGAATCTTCTTTACTATCAGCGACTCTAAAATCTTCGGGTCTAATCCCAATATCATATTCACCATCAGGAGCAACTTTTGGTAATATTTTCTCATCACCATAATACAGGTAATTGTTTTTAACACTGCCACGGAAAATATTAATTGGTGGATTTCCTAAGAACTTAGCAACGAAAATATTTCTAGGATGATTATAAATATCTTGAGGACGTCCTCTTTGCATTTCTCTACCGGTTTCCATAATGATGATTTGATCACTAATTGACATGGCTTCTTCTTGGTCATGGGTTACAAAGATAGTAGTAATTCCAGTTTCTCTTTGAATTCTTTTAATTTCTTCACGCATTTGAAGTCTTAATCTAGCGTCTAAGTTTGATAATGGCTCATCAAGTAGTAAGACTCGTGGCATTTTAACTAGCGCTCTAGCAATCGCAACTCTTTGTTGTTGACCACCAGATAATTGTGCCGGTTTTCTTTCTAACAACGCCCCAATTCCAACTAAATTAGCCATATCTTGAGTTCTTTCCATCGCTTCTTCGCGTGGAATTCTCATATTTTCAAGTGGAAACATAATATTTTGTCTAACTGTCATGTGCGGATAAAGCGCATAGTTTTGAAATACTAACCCAATTCCTCTTTTATCTGGTGAAAGTTTAGTAACATCATCCTCACCAAAATAAATCCTACCTTCAGTCGGATCATGTAAGCCTGCAATTGCAAACAATGTTGTTGATTTACCACAACCAGATGGACCTAAAAGTCCAACTAATTTACCAGATTCGATCACAACATTTAAATTGTCAATTGCTCTAGTTTCGTTTTTTTGCTTGTCAATGAAAATTTTCGTTAAATTTTCTAATCTAATCTCCATGATTATTCTCCTTCATCTGAAATTTTATATTAAAAAATAATATAAGTTGAGGTCGTATGAATAATTGTAATTAATGTGCTTATATTTTGATGGTTAACTCTTTTCACTATTTCATCTCGTAAGACTATTATAACAAATAGTAATTGAAATGACAACGCTTTCACAAAATAAAATATATATATTTTGACGCACAATCATTATACAATTTATCAAGAATATTGTCAAACTTGCAATCCGGGCTTTTCAGAAGGTTTACACTTCTTTACATTTTTCCCATAAACAAATTAACGGTATCTAAAGTTGCCTTTCCCCTTCCCTTTTCCTTTTCTTTGTTTTTTCGGAGTTTGTTTAAAAACTTGACTAGGATCTTTAGTAGCGCTTTGGAGTGATGATTCATCCATTTGCATCATTTTTCTCATCATTTGCTTTTGTTGCCGCAACGCTTCTCTTAATCGATTTAAATCAGCAACTTGCATCCCTGCGCCTTGAGCAATTCTTTTTCTTCGTGATGCAGAGCGATCAATTAGTGTTGGATCTCTTCTTTCGGCTTCAGTCATAGATTTTATTAATACTTCCATTTGATAAAATTTTTTATCATCAACATTACTAGCGGCTTCTCTTAAATTTTTCATACCCGGAAGAAAACCTAAAATTCTTGAAATAGAACCCATCCGTTTCATCATTTTAAATTGTTTAACCAGATCATTATAGTTGAAAGTGTCATTAGCTAATTTTTCCATCATTGACATTGCTTCATCTTCATCAATTGCTTCTTCTGCTTTTTCAATTAAAGTTAAAACATCGCCCATTCCTAAAATTCTTGAAGCCATTCTTTCAGGATGAAAAACTTCAAAAGTATCCATTTTTTCTCCACTTGAAGCAAACTTAATTGGAATGCCAGAAACTTCTCGAATCGATAGCGCAGCACCACCCCTGGTATCACCATCTAACTTGGTTAAAATTGCACCCGTGGTGTCTAATTTTTCATGGAAACTTTTAGCAATATTAGCAGCATCTTGACCAGTCATTGCATCAACAGTTAGCAAGATTTCATTAGGAGTCGTTAATTTCTTTAAATCAACTAATTCTTGCATCATTTCCTCATCAATATGTAATCGCCCAGCAGTATCAATAATGACTAAATTTGCACCAGCCTTTTTAGCCTCATCTAAGCCATTTTTCACGATTCGTCTTGGGTCTTTTTGTCCCTCATCATAAACCGTTACACCCACATCTTTTCCGATTGTTTTTAACTGTTCAATTGCGGCTGGACGGTAGACATCAGCCGCAATAATATACGGCTTTTTGCCATCAACTTTTCTAGTGTGAACTGCAAGTTTTCCAATGGAAGTTGTCTTACCACTCCCTTGTAAACCAACAACCATTACAATCGTCATTCCCCGATCATTATAATTGATTCCTTCAACTTCAGTTCCCATGACTCGTTTCAGTTCTTCATGGACGATTTTTACTACTTGTTGTCCAGGATTTAATCCCTTTAAGATTTTTTCGCCTAGTGCTTTTTCTTTAATATTATTAGTAAAATTACGAACGACTCTAAAGTTAACATCGGCCTCTAATAAAGAAAGGCGAACCTCTCTTAACATTTCATCAATATCTTTTTCATTTAAAGTACCGCGCCCTGTTAGACGACGCACAGCCATTTGTAATCGATCACTTAAACTATTCATCTTCATCATCCATTTCTATTAACATGTTTAAATATTTAGTATCCTTTGTCTTGAGATATTGTTGGTAATAGGACAACCTTAAATTAGCTTTTTCTTCTAATTTTAGTTTTTCTTCATACTCTAATAATTTTGATTCAACTCTTTTTAATTGATCGTAAACTGCATTTCTTGAAACATTCATAATCTCAGCAATTTCAGATAATGAGTAATCATCATAATAATACATTCTAAAATAATCTTTTTGTTTATCCGTTAAAAGATTTTGATAATGGGCAAATAATTTATTTAATTTTTCCAGTTTAATTAATTCCATTTTACTCCTTAAAAAAATCTCTAAATAATCCGTAAATATAGTCTTCGATATCAAACGGCACTAAATCATCAATTTTTTCCCCAAAACCAACATACTTAATCGGTAAATTATATAGATGCCTAATCGCTAAGACAATCCCACCTTTAGCGGTTCCGTCTAACTTAGTTAAGATAATACCAGTCACATTGGTGGCTTCTTTAAACACTTCTGCTTGTCTAATTCCATTTTGACCTGTAGTGGCATCAATTACTAGTAATGTTTCGCTAACTTCATAACCTAATGAATTACCAATCACGCGATGCATTTTTGATAATTCGTTCATTAAATTGATCTTCGTTTGAAGCCGTCCGGCAGTATCAACTAAAACTACATCATAGTTTTCAGTTTTAGCCTTTTGTAATCCATCGTATATTACACTTGATGGATCACTAAATTGGTCTTTAGCAAAAAAACTTACTTTAGCTCGATCAGCCCAAATCTTTAACTGTTCAATTGCGCCAGCCCTAAATGTATCTCCAGCTACAACTAAAACTTTATGACCCTCATTGCGGAATTGGTGAGCGATTTTACCGATTGAAGTAGTTTTTCCTACTCCATTTACACCAACAAAAAGATAAACATTGATTTTATCTTCATGATATGTTAAATCAGTAATTATTACTTCATCTTTTAAATATATTTCAAAAAGTTTATCAACTATAATTTCTGATAGTTCACTTGGGTTTTCTATTTTTTTCAAATTGATTTCTTTCTTTAATTCATTTACAAAATACAAAACTGTATCAACACCAACATCAGCTTGGATAAAAATATCTTCAATTGAATCAAATAACTCATCATCAATTTTTCTGCTAGATTCTAAAATATCCTTTAAATTATCTAATGCTTCACGTGAACGATGAAGACCCATTTCGTATTTATTAGACTTTGGTTTTCTTCTAAATAATTTTTTAAAAAAACTCAAGGCAATCACATCCTTACCTTGTATATTATATCATAATATAAAAAGGTAGTATAAAAAAAGCGACCCTCTTGGGGAGAGGGTCTAATTAAGGGGATTCGTGTGAATAAATCACACTATAGGGGATAAGTAACATCTAAATTGTTAGATGCACTTAAATTATAACACGAAATATAACATTTGTAAATAATTATTTTTAAATAGTTTATTTTGGCATAGTTTACGCATTATAAAGGATTTATTAATCCTTAATTTTAAGTCTTATTTATCTTTAATTTTGGTCGATTTATCATCTTTAATATTTTCAGTATAACGACACTTCGGAAAATTAGAACAACCAATAAATTTTCCTTTAGCTGAATATTTATATTCCAGCGGATTACCGCATAACGGACACATTGTCCCGGTCTTTTCATTTGGAATAACTTTCATATATTTCTCAGCATATTGATAGATTGGCATAAAGTGATTATAAAAACTAGTAAGAATGTTTAACCGCTCTTTTTTCCCTTCAGCAATCTCATCTAAGACTGTTTCTAGTCTTGAAGTATAAGAATAATTAATGATTTCATCAAAATATTTAGTTAATCCTTCAGAAGTTTTCATTCCTAATGGAGTGGGAATAAATCTTCTTTTTTCACTTTTAACATAATCACGACGCTTTAATGTTGAAATAATATGAGCATAAGTAGATGGTCTTCCAATACCTAATTGTTCCAATTTTTTAATGAGGGTTGCCTCTGAATATCTAGTTGGTGGTTCAGTTTGTTTTTCCTCAAATTTTAACTTCGCTTTATGACAAATATCACCAACATTAAATTTTGGTAAGATTCTATCTTTATTGTCATCTTTAACGATCGTAAAACCTTTAAATGTTTGAACAACTTGTTCTGCTTCAAAATCATGATTATTACTAGTTAGAGTCACTTTGGTAATATCATAAGTCGCATCTGCCATTAAAGCTTCTATTGTTCTTTCATAAATCATTTTATACAATCTAAATTGATCTTTATCAAGAGACGATTCAACATAATCAGGAGTTAAATTGATATCAGTTGGTCTAATTGCCTCATGAGCATCTTGTGATCCCTCTTGGGTCGTTGGTTTATAAAATCCTAAATACTCTTTACCATATGTTTTTTCAATATAATTTCTCGCTTGATAAATAAATTCATTGGAAATACGATTTGAATCGGTACGCATATAAGTAATTAATCCTGTAAGTTCACCGTTTATTTCAACGCCCTCATATAATTGTTGGGCGACTTGCATTGTCTTACTTACTGAATATTTTAAGATGTTATTAGCGTCTTGTTGTAATGTAGAGGTAATAAATGCCGGTCTCGCTTTTGATGAACGAACTCTTTGATCAATACTTTTTACTATATATGGTGCCACTGCTTCTTGTTTAATTAATTGAGCCTCTTCTTGTTTAATTAAGTCTTTATGTTTTTTAACATAATTGAAATCAATTTTATTATTAGTCAATTTAATATCATAATAAGTTTCAGGAATAAATGCTTGAATCTCATTTTCTAACTCACAAACTAATCTCAAGGCGACGCTTTGAACTCTTCCGGCTGATTTAGCCTTAATCTTCTTTTTAACTAAATTAGATAGTTTAAATCCAATAATACGATCAATAATTCTTCTCGTTTCTTGAGACTCCACTAAATTCATATCAATTTTTCTTAAATTCTTTAACTCTTTTGATACTGTTTTTTTAGTTATCTCTTTGAATTCAACTCTATTTTTAGCATCTTTATCTAAATTTAATAACTCTGATAAATGCCAAGCGATTGCTTCTCCTTCACGGTCAGGGTCAGTCGCTAAAATCACTTCTTTTCCTTGAGCGGCTTTAATTAAATTATCAACTGTCTTTTCCTTACCTTTAGTTATTTCGTATCTAGGTTTAAAATTATCATTAACATCAACGCCTAAATCACCTCGTCCATTAGTTGATAAATCGCGGATGTGACCGACTGATGCTTCAACTTGAACATTAGGTCCAACATAACTTTTAATAGTTTTAGCTTTTGATGGTGATTCAACAATTAATAATTTCATCAATATTTTCCTCTCTTTCTTTAATAATTATATATTCTATTTTTGATTTGTCAAGTTATTAATACTAGACTTTTTTTCTATATATTTTTAATAAATATATACAATTTTTATTATTTGTTAAAGTTTATAAAAAAAGAGATTATTCATCTCTCTTATCCAATATTTTTTTTACTGGTTTAAATGTTTTTCGGTGAATCGGAGATATTCCATATTTATCTAGCAATTCTAAATGTCTTTTTGTAGGATATCCCATATTTTTGTTAAATTCATAATTCGGATACTCTTTGTCATATAATTCCATTAAGTAATCACGATAAGTTTTCGCTATTATAGACGCACAAGCAATACTAAAACTAATCGTATCTCCTTTAGTAATTGAAATTTGTTTAAAATCACAATTGATTTTCATATAATCAATTAATAATATATCTGGTTCAATTAATAAATTATTAACTGCCCTTTCCATAGCCAGTTGACTAGCTACTTTAATGTTGTATTTATCGATTTCCTCGGCAGAAACAACACCAATTCCAATAGATATAGCATGTTTATTAATTAGTTTAGCTAACAACTCTCGGTTTTTCTTAGTTAATTGCTTAGAATCATTAACTAACTTTAATTCATCATGATAATCAATAATTACTGCTGCAGCTACTACTGGACCTGCTAATGGACCACGTCCTGCCTCATCAATTCCACAAATCAAATTGATATTATAAAGATCTTTTAAGTTTTGGTCATGGCCTTTCAAAAGATAAACCTCCTAATCGATTTTGACGAATATCTTTTAAAACAATATTATATACTCGTTCATAATCAACTTCATTACCTTTTAATAATGCCCCATGTGATCTTCCAATTTGTTCTAAAATTTTTAAAGGTCTGGTCATATCTTTTAACAAATACCTCCCTTTTAATTCGTTAGGATAATGTTTAGATAAAAACTCTATTGCATAAATAACAACATTATCAAGTGGTAAAATATCATCACGAATCGCTCCGGTAATTGCTAAGTTTAATCCGGTTGTTTGATCGAATTTAGGCCATAAAACTCCCGGTGTATCAAGTAATTCAAATTCGTCTGATAATCGGTACCAATCCAATCTTCTCGTTACTCCTGGTCTATTTTCAACTTTAGCACTAGCACGATTAGCTAAATTATTGATTAAAGTAGATTTTCCGACATTAGGTATTCCTAAAATCATCGTTTTAAAAGGTGCTAATAGACGACCTTTTCTTAATGTTCTTAAAACTTTATCTTGTAAAATAACATTTTTTACTAATGGATAAATTCTTGTTAAACTCTTTTTATCGGTTGCATTAATTTGTAAAGTATAAAAACCTTGATTTTTATAAAATTCTTCCCATTCAGCTAAAATTTTTTTATCAGCTAAATCACTCTTATTAAGTAAAATAAGAGTTGGCTTATCTTTAACTCGTTTTAATATTTCAGGATTCATACTTGATTTAGGGATTCTTGAATCAAGTAAAATCATTACAATGTCAACTAATTTTAAATGTTTATCTAATTCACGAAAAGATTTAGCCATATGACCAGGATACCAGTTAATATTACTCATCTTTATCGCCTCCGAATGAATGTATCATTTTCCCACCAAATTTGGAAATATGAAATAATCCATAAACTCTTGAATCACTTGATCGAAGAAAATTATCTCCGATAACTAAATAATAATTTGGTGGTAGTTCGACTTCATGTTTAAAACCACCATCTATATATCTTTGATTTGTCATAACAACAAACCAATCCTCATGAAAAGGTGTTACTTTCCCTTCGTCTTTTAAAATTTTACTTTCATATAAAACATCATTAATATAGACAAACCCAAAATTTTTACCTAATCTGGCATAGTCGGCAACAAATTTTACTCGGTCACCAGGAACTGCTACAACTCGTTTAATCAGATTTTCTTTTTTATCGGCTTTTTGAATTTCCACAATAACAATATCCCCACGTTTTGGAGTTTTATCTAATTTATAAACAATCACATTTTGTTGATCATGTAAAGTAGGTAACATTGAATTACCATCAACTGTAGGTAATGAAAAAACATTTCCGAAAATCAAAATCATGATCGAAACCATAATTAATATTGAGGCAATATTATCATATAAAACATATATTTTTGAATTAATTTTTATATCTTCATTAAAAACATTATTTTTTATAAAAATATAAACTATAAAAATTAATTGAGCAAAGCCTAGGACCAAATATAAAATCATTAACCATTTCATAGTTAAAGGATTATTATATGTTAAAATAATAATCATTAAGTTAGCCACAAATAGTAATATATTAACTACAGCATAGTTATTTGATTTTTCTTTGGACAAAAAACTCATATATTTTTTAATATTTCCTCTAATTGATCTTGGGTCTTAACTAAAACCTCACGAGCAATGGTGCCTTGTGCTTCAGAGACAATCCGATAATTTTCTAAAGCATCAACTAACGTTTGAGCACGGTTAAACCCAATCGAAAATTCTTTTTGGATACTATTAATTGAACAACGTTGTTCGGTCACAACAAAGCGGGCTACTGGTACAAATAATTCATCAGATAAATCCATCATCACTCGTGCTTTTTGTTGTAGTTCTTCGTGTTGGAAAACATAATTTGGTTCGCTGTGTCTTCTAATATAATCAGTTATGGCATATATCTCATCATCAGGAATCCATGCTCCTTGTAAACGGATAATTTGATCGGTTTCTTTAAAAAGCATATCACCTTTACCTAATAAGTTTTCAGCACCTTGAACATCTAAAATCGTTACTGAATCGATAAATGAAGCAACTCTAAAAGCAATTCTAGTTGGTATATTAGCTTTAATCGTTCCTTTAACAACATCTGTTGTTGGTCTTTGAGTTGCGACTAATAAGTGAATACCTGCAGCTCTAGCTTTTTGGGTAATTCGCTGAATCGAGTTTTCAACATCTTGAGCTGCAACTACCATTAAATCAGCTAACTCATCAATTACAATAACAATATAAGGCATTTTTTTACCTTCGGCGGCGCCAGTTTCTAGATTGCGATTATATGATTGAATATCGCGACTACGGTTTTCTGCGAAGGTTCGAAAACGCTGTTCCATCTCTTCAACAACCCATTTTAAGGCGGTTGCCGCCATCTTTGCATCAGTAATTACAGGGGTAATTAAATGTGGTAAATCATTATATGGTTGTAGTTCAACCATTTTTGGATCAATTAAAATTAGTTTTAAATCTTCTGGTGAATTTTTTAGTAATAAACTAACTAAAATTGTATTCACACAAACACTCTTACCACTATTAGTTGCACCAGCAATTAATCCGTGTGGCATTTTTTGAATATCAGTATAAATATTTTCTCCATCAATATCAACCCCTAATGCGACTCTTAATGGACGATCTTCATAATCTAAAAACTCAGGTGTATCAACAACATTACCAAATTTGACGATTTCTGGAACTTCGTTAGGAACTTCAATACCAACATATGATTTTCCAGGGATTGGTGCTTCAACTCTGATTGATGAAGCTGCTAAATTCATCATTAAATTATCGGAAATTGAACTAACTCTTTTAACATTAATCCCGGCTTCTAGCGCTAGTTCATAACGAGTAACTGTTGGACCCTTTTTGGTTCCAGCGACACGACCATCAATTGAAAATTGAGCTAATGTTGAATTAATCACTTCAACTTGACGTAATAGCCATTCCGGTTTATCATCAAGAGTTAGATCTTTTTTAGAAAACATTTTGGTAGTTGGTAATCGATATTGTTCTTTTTCTTTAACTGTTCTAACATTTGGCACAACTTCTTCTTCAACAACTTCCTCAACTACAGTTTTAGTTTGTTGTTCCATTGCCATTACTTCTTCAATAGAGTAAGTAGTTGGTGTATGATAAACTTCAAATCCTTCAAAATTATCATCATCTACTTTTTCAGGTGTCGGTTTAATTGGCTCATAATCAACAATTTTAGATCCAGATTCTTTTCGATCATCATAAAAAGCACTTGAAGGTTGTCGTTCTGGCTCCTTTTAAAAATACCAATTGGTTTAATTAAAGTTTCTTCTTTAATTTGTTCTTCAGTTTTTTCTTCTTCTGGTTTATGAACTGGACTACCTAAAAAACGTTCACGTGATTCATCAGTAACAATGTTCGTAAATTCACGATATTTTGCTCTTTCTTCAACTGAGATTTTACGTGATTCTTCATCACGAAATGGATCATAACGAGTTTCAACATCACCAGTTTCCACAACTTTTGATCTAGGAACAGAAACATCAATTACCTTTCTTCCCCAAATTGGTGAGACTGGTTTTGATGGCTTAAATTTTGTCTCCATTCTTAATCCTTCAATTTTGACTATTTGAGGAATAACAAAAATAGATTTTTTACTTTCATATTTATTTTTCTGTTCTTTTTTTCTTTTTGCCATTGTCTTCTTCCTCCTCAGTTTCAATTAATTCTTCTAACTCTTTAAAGTCTAATTCTTGATCAGCTGGAGCCTCAAAGATTTTCTTACTATAAATTTTATATGTTTCTTCGCCAATAATGACGATACTGTTTAAGGCAATCTTTTTAATAATGATTTTAATTACTTGATCAACTGTCCCTTTTTTGATCCAATAGAATGGATTAACTACCTTAACAGCTTGCCAGACTTTGCCAAGTTTGGCCCCCATTGTCGTTTTATAAATTTTGGATTCAACTATTTTTTGGCCGGTATTTTTTAAATTTAAGATTTGCTTAAGCGTCATCCCGCGAAACATCTTTAAAATTTTGGGACTTAATAATTCATCAATTCGATCACTGATATAGTGAGTCAAAATCAATACTTCATCAACTGTTAATTCTTGAAGTGGTTTCTTACTTTTGGGATAAAATTTACTGGCAATATTATGAGCCAAATCATTACCGACATTGTAGACATTAGTAAAAGTCGATTGTTTTTTTTCTTTTTCTAAACCTTTAAATCTAATCTTAGCTTCATCAATTAACCAGTTAACTTCATTAATATCAACATCAGATTCTTGAACTTTTCTTCGTTTTAATTCTTTATTCATCCCTTTAATGGCGGCTAGAATATATAAAAGTAACATAATTAAAAATCCCATTAGGATTCCCATGCCAAAGGTTGCAAATGTTGGTAAATTCAAATAATCGTTAATATTAAATAAAATGATCATTATTTTCCCTCTCACATAATATTATAACATACATTATAATATTAAAATTAGTAGAATTAATCGTGTTAAAATAAGTTAAAACCTTATAATTTGCATTTTTAATTATTATTATGAGATAATTAACTAGAGGTGTTTTATGAAATATTATATCTTTGTTGATTTAGATGGCTCTTTGCTAGATCGTAAGGGCAGCTTATCTAAACGAACAATTGACTATGTCAATTATCTAACAAATAAAGGCCATGAAGTGATTATCACCACCGGAAGACCTTTTGTTGGAGCGATTAATATCTATCGCGAACTTAATTTAAAAGGTCCTTTTATTACTGATAATGGCGCTTTTATTTCTAATCCAAGTGATCCAAATTTCAAAGAAATTAAATTAGTCATGGATTTAGAAGACTCACATAATTTGTTTAAATTTGTTAAAGACATTACCATCTCAGCTTTATATAATATTGATGAAAAAGTCTATATTTATAATTATGATGAACGATTAAAGTGGTTGTTTCACGTTACCAAAGAGGAAGATATCATCATTGATGACTTTGATCAAGTAAATGTTGAACCGACTGGAATCATTTATACTTTACTAGATGAACATCAAAGATTTTTTGAAACGATCATTAATAATCATTTTCCCAAAATAATATATCGTTTGTGGGGAAGTAAAGATGGCATATCACTTTATGAAGTTTATGTTAAAGGAAATACTAAAGGAAATGCCATCAACCGCATCATTGATATGTTTAAAGTCAATCGTGATTATACAATCGCCTTTGGTGATGATTTAAATGATTTTGATATGTTACAAACTGTTGGGCATGGGGTTTCAATGTTAAATGCGAAAAACGGATTAGAATTGGCAAGTAAATATCAAACTTATTTAACCAATCAAGAAGATGGTATCGTTGATTACTTAGAAAAAGTTTTTAATTTATAGTCATTAGATAATTAAAAAAACCTAAGAATAGGCTAAAAATAGCGTTCTTAGGTTTTTTATTTCACTTTAAAATAAATCGAGTTTCTTGAATAATAGTTTTTGCTGTTTCAGATAAACTTAATTTAGAGTTATCTAAAACATGCTTTGGATCTAAATTAGCATCGACATAACTCTTTAGTTCTTGTTCTAAATCAAGATGAGTTTGATCATCCATAGAGCGGGTTTGATTGCGAAGCTTAAGCGTTGGTAATCCGGCTGTTAGAAAAACTACTTTAACTTCTTCTTGATCTAAACCTTCAGTTAACTCTTTAATTTCTTCTGGCAGAACTGAGTGTGAAAATACGACATCCACTCCTGATTTTAAAAAGTTGTTAATAATTGTTTTGGCATTTAGTAAAAAGAAGTCGCTAGCACTACAATTAACTAAATGAAATCTTAAAATATCGTCACCATCAACGATTGCGGTTTTCTCTGTTAAATGATGGGCTAAAACTCTTGAAACTGTAGTTTTACCAACCGATGCAGGACCAGAGATTATAAAAAGTCTTTTTTTATCCATATTTGCCTCCTATTTTTTAATTGGTTTTAATTTCCAAATATCGCGGTTATAATCCAAAATGGTACGATCAGCTGAGAAATATCCCGACATAGCTGTATTATGAATTGACATTTGATACCATTTTTTCTCATCTTTATATAAAGTATTGATATTATCTTGTGCTACTAGCCAATTGTTTAAATCTTTTAAAACGAAATATTTATCTTTATAAATTAAAGAATCTTTAATTTCTTTAAATTCATCAAATGGAACATCAAAGAATCCATTAGTCAATTGATCTAATACTTCTTTTATAACTAAATCATTTTCATAGATTTCGATTGGACGATATCTTTCTGGATTTCGTTCTAATGCTGTAACCATATCGGCGGTTAATCCGAAAATTTGCATATTGTCATCACCAACTAACTCATTAATTTCAACATTAGCTCCGTCTAAAGTTCCTAAAGTAATCGCACCATTCATCATGAATTTCATATTCCCAGTACCTGAAGCTTCCTTAGATGCTGTTGAAATTTGTTCAGATACATCGGCTGCTGGCATAATCTTTTCCGCATATGATACATTATAATCTTCAACGAAGACAACTTTTAATAATTCATTTGTTTCTTCATCGTTATTAACTTTATCTGAAATAGTATTAATTAACTTAATTACTTTTTTCGCAAAGTAGTAAGTTGGGGCTGCCTTAGCACCGAAGATAAAGACATGCGGGTGATAGTTATTTCTAAAATCTAAATCGCTCTTTAACTTGTTGTAAATCGCCATAATTCCTAAAGCTTTCATTAATTGACGCTTATATTCATGTAATCTTTTAACTTGAATATCAAAAATTGCATTTGGATTTAACTTAACTTGTTGGTTATGATAAATAATATCGGCTAGTTCCGTTTTTCTAGCTAACTTCATTTCTTGATAACGTTTTTGAACTTTTGGATCATTTTCATATTTTAATAATCCTTTTAATTTTGATGCATCTTTTACCCAGTCATCACCAATCGTATCGCTTAAAATACTAACTAATTCTGGGTTAATATGATAGCACCAACGACGATGAGTTATACCGTTAGTCTTATTATTAATTTTATTAGGAAAATGTTCATTAAAATCTTTAAAGACAATATCTTGTAAAATTGATGTATGTAGTTTAGCCACTCCATTAACTGAAAATGATCCAACAATTGCTAAATTAGCCATTCGAATAACGTTATCCTTAATAATTCTTAACGATGGGATAAATTTTGAATTTTTACCATATTGTTTTTCAAGCGATTCAACGAATCGGCGATCAATTTCTTCGGTAATCGTATAAATTCTTGGTAGTAATTGTTTAAAAATATTAATTGGCCAAACTTCTAATGCTTCATATAAAATTGTATGATTGGTATAGGCACAAATTTTAGTAGTAATGTCCCAAGCTTCTTCCCAATCCAATTGTTGTTCATCAACTAAAATTCTCATTAATTCAGGAATGATTAAAGTAGGGTGGGTATCATTAATTTGGAAAACGACATAATCAGCTAAATTTTTAACAGTACCATGATTTTGTAAATGTCTTTTAACAATTGAATTAATTCCCGCTGAAGAGAAAAAGTATTGTTGCTTCAATCTTAAGATTTTACCGGCAACAGTTTCATCGTTTGGATATAACATCTCCGAAATTTCTCTAACTTTACGATGATAATCGTGTGTTACATAAGAAAAGTTCATATCTGATGGTTCAGCGTTCCACATTCTTAATGTGTTAATAACTCCGTTTTTATCACCAATAATTGGCATATCATATGGAACAGCTTTGACATATTCGGCATTGATATGTCTAACATCAAGTGATCCGTCAGGTTTTAATCCGATTTCAATATTTCCATAAAAAGGAACATTAACGGCTTCTTCTTGGCGGCGAATTTCCCATACATAGCGATCTTTTAGCCATGAATCCGGAGATTCAACTTGATAACCATTTTGAATAATTTGTTTGAAAAATCCATAACGATAACGAATCGTTTGTCCCATAACAGGTAATCCAAGCGATGCTGAAGAATCTAAGAAACATGCAGCTAATCTGCCGAGTCCTCCATTACCTAATCCAGCATCAGCTTCACGATGTTCAACATCGTATAGATCAATTCCTAAGTCATCAAATGCCTCTTTAACAATATGATAAACTCCATAATTTTGTAAATTATTAGTAATCATTCGTCCCATTAAAAATTCCATTGAAAAATAGTGGGCTACTTTTAAATTTTTCTTTTTAATTAATTCATTATTTTCGTACCATGCTAATCCAATTTCTTCCATCAACATCTCCCCTAATACCATGTATTGTTGGTAAGGAGTTGATTTTTCAAAAGGTATGGCATATTTTTTAATAATATTTTGTTGAAATAAATTAGTAAATGTTTCTTTATTTTTAAAATTCGTCATTTTTATCCCTTCTTTCTATACTTTAAGATTAGTCCTGTTAATGGACCAAGCGTTACTTTAATATGTTGTTGAAATTTATGTCTTGGCTCATTGATTGTTTTAAGTGGTAATCCGTTATATTGATTACTTCCGTAATATGCATCTTTATCACTATTTAAAATTTCTTCATAAACACCAACTTTAGGAACTCCGATTTCAAAATCATGATAAACATTAGGAGTTAAATTTAAAATAACTACTGAATGTGAATTTTTTCCCCACCTTATGTATGAATAAATGCTTTGTTTTGCATTATCGGCATCAATCCATTCAAATGATTTTGGTTGTTGATCAAAAGCGTAAAATTCTTCATGATGGTGGTAAACTAATCCTAAATCTTTAAAAAATCGATTAAATTTATTATGAGCCGGAAAATCTAATAAGTTCCAATCTAATTCACGGTTAACATTCCACTCGGCGAAATGGGCAAATTCTTGTCCCATAAACAGTAATTTTTTACCAGGATGAGTCATCCATAATGTTAGTAATGCTCGGTAATTAGCAAATTTTTGAAAGTAATCACCAGGCATTTTTGTTAACATTGAACCTTTACCATGTACAACTTCATCGTGTGAAAAAGGTAAAATAAATTGTTCAGAAAAAGCATATGTAGTTCCAAATGTAATGTTATGGTGATGCCATTTTCGGTAAATTGGATCTTTATTAAAATATTTAATGGTGTCATTCATAAAACCCATATTCCATTTATAATTAAAGCCAATTCCACCAGCATCAACTGGTTTAGTAACCCCAGGGTGTGCACTTGAATCTTCTGCCATAAATAACAATCTATCGTCCATGCCAAATAGATGATGGGATAGTTGTTTTAAAAAGTCAATTGCCGGTGTATTTTCACCATGTTCTGGATTTCCATGATGATGATATAAGTTGCTTACTGCATCAATTCTAAAACCGTCAACATGGAAATATTTTACCCAAAATGATAATGCTGATAACATAAAGCTTTTTGTTGGTCCTTTAGAAAAATCTAAATTAGCCGTCCCCCAAACAACATTTTCTCTTTGAAACTCATCTTCAATTTCATATAATGGCGTTCCATCAAAGAAATATAATCCATGTTCATCACGATTAATATGACCTAAAACCCAATCAATTAAAACTCCAATTTGCGCTTGATGCAAACGATCAATTAAATACATGAGATCTTTCGGAACTCCGTATCTTGAAGTAGCAGCGAAAAATCCAGTTCCTTGATATCCCCACGAGTCATCAAGTGGATGTTCATAAATTGGCAAAAATTCAACATGAGTATAATTGTTAGCTTTTAAATAATTAATTAAATCATCAACAATTTCATTGTATTTAATAAATTGACCATATCTTCTTTTCCATGATCCAAGATGCATTTCATAAATTAATATTGGTTTATCATAGGGCTTCGGTTTAGTATACATCCAAACATCGTCATTCCATTCATAACCATCAATATCATAAACTTTAGAAGCATTGGCTGGTCTAACTTCACTATAATGGGCGTAAGGATCAGCTTTATATAAAACTCGTCCGTCTTGAGTATAAACTTCATATTTATAAGTATTCCACTCTAAATTTGCTGGAATTTCAATCGACCATACTCCGTAAGGATCAATTTTAGTTAGTTCATGTTTCCAACCTTCAAAATTGTTATATGAACAAATTAATTTAACCGCTTTAGCGTTGGGAGCATAAACTGTAAATCTAGTCGCAACAATCTTTCCTTTTTCATCTCGAATTAAGTGAGAACCAAATAAACGGTAAGCATCTGCTAGTTTACCTTGGTCAAAAAAATATAAGTCTTCCTTTGAAGGGAACCAATTCATAAATACCATTCCTCTACTTTCTTAATATTTTCTAAACGATATCCTTTTCTTAATAATTTTTGGCGAATACTATTTTTAATTTCATAATCACTTTTGTTAAGTGATTGAAATTTTAATAAAAGTTTATGATAGTCCTTTTTTAAACTATCGCTTTCATCATATGCAATATCTTCAATCAGTTGTGTTAATACATTATTAACTGTTGATAGGTTAAAACCTTTCATGTAATATTTTCTTACTAATTTTTGTTGGTAATGATAAAATGATGAGTTAATTTTAATTAAATCTTTTGTTAATAATTCCGTTAAAATTTCTTCTTCGTTAATTTTTTCAATCAACTCTTTAACAATCTTTAAATTAACTCCGTCATTAATTAGTTTTTGTTCCAGTTTTAGTTTCCCGTAAGAATACATTTTTAAACTGATATAGTTTTTAGCATACTCATAATCGTCTAAATATTTTAGTTCATTTAATCTCTTTATAACCTTATTTAAAGTAAAATTATCGATTCCTTTTTCTTCTAAATAATTTTCTAGCATTTTTCTTGATTGCATCTTTGAAAGACGTTTCAAAGCTAATTTATAGTAAAAATAATAATTATTTTCTTTAATTATTTCAGAAAATAAAAGATTGTCTTGTTCATAATATAATTTATATTTTTGAACAACTTCAATTTCTAATTTAATTTTAGAATCATTATTTATTAAATAATAATCGTTTTTATCTTTAATTAACTTCATGAAATTAAACTTAAGATTTGATTATCAAAATTATGATCATCAAGTTTATTCATATAATCAGTATACATAGCGTGACTAGTTGCCAAATCATATTTCCCAGTTTGTGGTAAGCCTTTATCAAGTTGGAATTGTTTTAACGCGTTTTGAGTATTCAAATCTAAATAACCGTCTTCTCTGACATTAAATGTAGGATTATAAACATTTAAAAACTTTTGGGCAATTATTAATGATTGTGAAACTTGATCAAGTGAAACTTCTTCAACAAATCGTGGCGAGATAAAAGTTTTTAAACCAGTTGGTTCAATAATTTCTACTGGAATTGGATTAGTATCCTTATCCATGATTTGATAATTACCATAAAACCAATATCCCTCTGTATAAGTTATCATAATCATCAATTCTGGAATGATTTCGGTTGTTTGATAAACATTTTTACCGTATGTTGGAGTTCCGTAGATGGTGTAACCACCAAAATAATGAAGCGCTGCCGCTAACATTTCTGCAGCTGAAGCAGTATTACCATTAACTAAAACTTTAATGTTATATGGTTTTTTGTCTTTTAAACCACCACCATAAACATATTCTTCTCCATCTTTGGTTGCCTTAATTCCCACAACTCTAGTATGTTTTTTCTCAATTAACTGTTGCATAATTTGAACAATCGACCCTAAAGTTCCACCTGGATTATCTCTTAAATCAATAATTAGAGTTTGATCAGGTTGATTAATTGTTTGTTCAATGACAGCTAAATGTTCAGCAAACACTAATGGTGTTTGTTTATCAAATTGGTGAATTTTAATATAACCATAAGATTGTCCCATTCCCTTATTACTAGTAACTGTTGGACGTGGAAAGACGGCATATTCAACTGGAATATGAACGACTGAACCATCTAATCTTTTAACAATTAATGTTTTTTGGTCTCCCGCTTTACCTCTTACATATGGTATCGCTTCATCTTGAGTGAAATTTCGGTATCTAAAGATGATATTTATTAATCCTTCTCTTACACCAATAATTTTATCTCCAGGATAAATTTTAGCTAATTCTGCGGGTGAATGTCTCATTACTTCACTAATATCCATTTCAAAATCTTGGTAGACAAAAGAAACTCCTAATCCTTCAAAAGTTTCAGGGTCGGCATCCTCATCTCCATTATCATCGATATTAATTGGTACTAGAGAAAAACTAGTATATGGATCGTTTAGAGATTCAAGTAAACCTTGAAGCATATAGGAAAAGATTAAATCATCATTAATATCTGCGTGATGATTTTCTTTTAAAAAGTCATAAAGTTCATTATAAACAATGACTTGTTCTTCAGTAACTGATCCCACTTCTTGACTTCTAATTTTTTTAATTAAATGTTGAATTTCTAAAAGTAATTCTTCATTTCTAGCAATCAATTTTTCAATTTCTTCCGACTCAACAGTTTGAGTTTCTTCAACAACTTCTTTTGGTTCAACATTAATGATTGAACTAATCATAAAACCTAAGAAAAATGATAAAATTAATGCTGCAATAAAAATTATTGTCAGTATCCTTTTATTAACCCTTTGATTTGGGTCTTGATTGTAATTTTGATATTCCATAATTTAATCCTCCGGTAATTCAAAACCATATCCAACGACTTCCCTAGTTTCAACAATGAAAGTAAAAGCTTTTGGATCATGGCGTAAAACTTGTTCTTTTAAATCAAATGTTTGATTTCGTCCAATCGTACATATTATCAATGTACGCTCTTTATCTGTATAACCGCCAGTAACTTTGGCTTTAGTTAAACCGCGGTCTAAATCATTTATAATCGCATTTTTAATTTTCTCTTCATACTTTTCATTAGTAATAATAAATGCTGTAAAACCTAATCGGCCATTAAAAATAATCTTATCAACAACTAAGCCAATAATAAATACTGCAATAACACCATATAAGACAACTTCGATATTAAATGCAAATAATCCTAATACAACAATAATGCCATCGGTACCATAAATCGCTACCGAATATGGTACTCTTAAATATTTATGGACTAGTTTTTGAACAATATCCATCCCTCCGGTAGTGGTATTATTGTTAAAAACTATTCCTAATCCATATCCAACGATAAGTGAACCAAATAATGAAGCAATCAATAATTGTGAAGTTCCCGTATTTTCGACAAAACCTTTAAAAATTAAATCACTTGGCACACCAAATATTTCAAGGATAAAGATAATTGTTGGGTATAAAACAGTTGGATACAAAGTTCTAAAAAAGAACTTTTTTCCTAAAGTAAAATATGCTAAAATCAATAATCCGATGTTAAATGCGTAAACTAAATAACTAATCTTCAACCACTCTTGATCTATCAGTTTATGTAAGACAATACTTAATCCACCAACTCCACCCGAGTTAATATTAAGGGGAATAAAGAAAAAGTAAAATCCTAACGTCATTAATATAACACCTAATGTAATTTCTATATATTGCTTGATATGAAATTTAGTCTTCGGGTTTAATTTAGTCACATCTTACCTCCATTTTAAATAAGCGTTAATAAAATTTCCTAAATTGCCGTCCATAACATCATCAATTTGACTGGTTTCTTCATTTGTTCTTAAATCTTTAACCATTTGGTATGGATGAAAAACATAAGATCGGATTTGGGAACCCCAACCAATTGATTTTTGTTCGCCTTTTAATTTTAATAATTCCTCTTCTTTTTTATCAAGTTCTAATTGCAATAATTTTGAAGAAAGAATTTTTAAGGCTCGTTCACGGTTTTGAATTTGACTACGTTCATTTTGACATGTAACAACTATTTTAGTTGGTAAATGGGTTATTCTGACTGCCGAATCAGTTGTATTAACTGATTGTCCGCCAGCACCACTAGAACGATAAACATCAACTTTAATATCTTCATCTTTAATTTCAATTTCAACATCTTCATCAACTTCAGGAACAACTTCAATTGAAGCAAATGATGTATGACGTTTTTTATTAGCGTCAAACGGTGATATCCGAACCAGACGGTGAATTCCGATTTCCGCTTTCAAATATCCATAAGCAAACGGACCTGAAATCATCATAGTTACCGATTTGATCCCAGCTTCATCACCAGGTTGGTAATCTAATATTTCAGTTTTATAGTCCATTTTTGTAGCATATCTTAAATACATTCTTTGAAGCATTTCAGCCCAATCTTGAGCTTCAGTGCCGCCAGCACCAGCTTGAATTTGTAAAATACAATTATTATAATCATATGGTTCTGAAAGTAATGTTTGAATGGAAAATTCTTCGATTTCTTGTGAAAATTTATTTAAATCATTCATTAAGATCGTCCATTCTTCGGTTTCTCGTTCCGAAATTTCAAACCATTCAAAAATATTTTTATAATCATTTTTTAATTTTTTAATCGTCGTTAAATTACTTTCAATTTCAGATATTTTCTTAGTAGTTTTTTTAGCTTTACTTTGATCATTCCAAAAATTAGGATCTAACATTTCTTCATTTAAGTCCTTTAATGTTTTTTCTAATGCATCGATATCTAACGCATTTGATAAATCGTCTAATCTTGTTTTATATTCAGCTAGTAATCTACTTACTTCATATCTTTCCATAATTTATTATCTTTGCCAAGGTTTACGTCTTCCGCGATTCTTTGGCGTCCTTTGTTTCTTTCTTGTTACTTCTTCACCTTGATTAGTTGAAGTGTTTTTGACAACTTGTTCTCTTTGAACATTGTATTCAATAGTCGCTCTTAATACATATCTTGTAGTATCTTCAGTCATACCACTAACCATTTCTTCAAACATTCTTCTACCCTCTTGTTGATAAACAATTAGTGGATTAGTTTGACTATATGCTTGAAGACCAACCGCTTGTCTTAATTCGCTCATGGTATCAATATGTCTCATCCAATAGGTATCAATTACTCTTAGTAAGACAACTTTTAAAAACTCTTCAAATAGTTGAGGTGGAACTGTCTCTTTTTTATGTTTTACTTCTAATTTGGCTTTATCTAGAAGATAATTTGTTAATTCTTCAACATCATTTAATTTTTTAACTTCATCTAAAATGATAGTATCTTTTTTAAAGATATTCCCGTCAAAATGTTTAACTACAGCTTCACTATTAATGGCTTCGCCATGACTACCCCCAATAAACATTGGGGCAGCTTGAGTAATCCCTCTTCGAACCATCTCTAATGCGTGTTC
The DNA here is from genome assembly GCA_050953805.1 of Acholeplasmataceae bacterium. Lineage (GTDB taxonomy): Bacteria > Bacillota_I > Bacilli_A > Acholeplasmatales > Acholeplasmataceae > DUQW01. The sequence goes on from JBMNNE010000001.1 coordinate 106,890, forward strand.
TTCGATGGAATCACTAGTTAAGATAAAACGACGTTCAGCATAAATAATTTCTCTTTGTTGACGCATAACATCATCATATTTTAAAACTGATTTTCTAGTATCATAGTTCATTCCTTCAATTCGCTTTTGAGCATTTTGAACGAATCTAGCAAACATTCTTGATGTTAATGGTTCATCTGGATCTCCTTGTAAACTTGCAATTAATGCCATTTGGTTTCTAAAACGTTCGCCACCAAATCTCATTAATAGTTCATCATCTGCTGATAAATAAAATCTTGAATAACCTGGGTCTCCTTGACGACCGCTACGACCACGCAGCTGATTATCAATTCTTCGTGATTCGTGACGTTCGCTACCAATCACTGCTAATCCACCCAATTCAACAACACCTTCACCAAGTTTAATATCAGTACCACGACCAGCCATGTTGGTTGCGATAGTTACTGCACCTTTTTGTCCAGCATTTAACACTATCTCAGCTTCCCTAGCATGATTTTTCGCGTTTAAGACTTCATGAGGAATTCTTTCATCTCTTAATAATCTTGATAATAATTCTGAAGTTTCAACAGCAATCGTACCAATTAAAATTGGTTGACCTTTAGCGTGTCTTTCTTTAACTTCTTCAATTAGAGCACGATATTTAGCTTCAGCTGTCGCAAACAACATATCAATTGCATCTTCTCTAATAACTGGAGCATTAGTTGGAATTTCAACAACATTCATATTATAAATTTCTCTGAATTCTTCTTCTTCGGTTTTAGCTGTACCAGTCATTCCTGAAAGTTTTGCATACATTCTAAAAAAGTTTTGATAAGTAATTGTCGCAACCGTAATTGTTTCTTTTTTAATTTCAACATTTTCCTTCGCTTCAATAGCTTGGTGTAATCCTTCAGAAAATTGTCGTCCTTTTAAAATCCGTCCCGTAAATTGGTCAACAATTAAAACTTCACCATCTTGAACGACATATTCGACATCTCTTGACATTAATTTATTAGCTCTTAGTGCATTATTAATATGGTGTAGTAATGAAACATTTTTGATATCATATAAGTTTTCAATTTTAAACACTTGTTCAGCTCTTTCAATTCCCTTTGGTAAAAGTTCAATCGATTTAGCTTCAATATCAATTTCATATTCATCTTCTCGGACTGATTTAGCAAATCGGTCAGCTCCACGATACAAATTTTTAGTATCACGAGCACCACCTGAAATAATTAACGGAGTTCTCGCTTCATCAATTAAAATTGAGTCAACTTCGTCAATAATTGCATATCTTAATCCGCGTTGTTGGACCATATCATTACGATGAACTACCATATGATCACGTAAATAATCAAATCCTAACTCACTATTAGTTGAATAAACAATATCACAATTATACGCTTCTCTTTTTTGACTTGGACTTAATTCACGAATATTTAAACCAACAGTTAATCCCAAAAATCGGAATAAATCACCGATTTCTCCATCTGACTCTCTTCGTGCCAAGTATTCGTTAACTGTAACAATATGAACTGCTTCACCACTCAAAGCATTTAAATAAGCAGGCATAACTGCGGTTAAGGTTTTACCTTCACCTGTCTTCATTTCAGCAATATTACCATGGTGAATGACATATGCCCCTTGAATTTGAACAAAATAAGGAGTTAATCCTGTAATCCTAATTGAAGCTTCTCTAACTAAAGCAAAAGCCTCAACTAATAAATCATCTAAGGTTTCTCCGTCATTGTAACGTTTTTTAAACTCCTCAGTCAATTTCTTAAAGTCTTCATCTTTTAAATTCTTATAATTTTCATGTTGGGCAATTACAAGTTCAGCAATTCTAGCTGATTCTTTTAAGACTTTTCTTGAGGGGTCAAATAATTTTTTTAAACACATAATGTATCACACCCTAACTTCTTATATTTTACTATATTTATATAGTATTAGCAAGAAATTGGGGCTCATAACGGTATCAAAAGACGAATTTTTCATGTGTTTGACAATATTTTTTTAACATTTATCAAATGTTAATTAATTATAATAAAAAAATCTATCACTCTATATTAAATATCGTAATAGATTTTATTTTTATTTTTGACTATTTTAGTAACTTTTCAAATATATGAACACTATTTAGTTTTTCCCAATTAAAGTCTCGACCAAAATGTCCATAAGCTGCCGTCTGTTTATAAATTGGAGCTTCTAATCCTAATTGATCAATAAAACCTCTAGGTGACAAATCGAAATTATCCCATATCGCCTTAGTTATCACATCATCACTAACTAATCCGGTTCCAAAAGTATCAACATAAAGACTAACTGGATACGGCATTCCAATAGCAAATCCTAGTTGAATTTCACATCTAGCGGCAACCTTTGAAGCCACTATATTTTTAGCTAAATATCGGGCAATATACGCTCCACTACGGTCAACTTTTGATGAATCTTTCCCACTCATGGCACCGCCTCCGTGTCGTGCATAACCACCATAGGTGTCGACAATCAGTTTTCGTCCAGTTAATCCAGCATCTCCTTCAGGTCCACCAGTAACAAAGCGTCCGGTTGGATTAATTAAATATTTGGTTTTTTCATCAACTAGATGTTGTGGAATTACATAATCGATTACTTCTCTTTTAACATCAGTTCTAACATCATCAATTAAATAATGTTCACGGTGTTGAGTTGATAAAACAACCGTATCAACTCGTGTAATATTTCCTGCACCATCATATTCTACTGTAACTTGAGTTTTACCATCTGGCCCTAAATCTTTTAGAATTTTATTTTTCCTAACTTCACTTAATCTTTTTGCAAGTTTATTCGCCAAAGTTATCGCTAATGGCATATATTCAGGTGTTTCATTGCAAGCATAACCAAAGACGATTCCTTGATCCCCAGCCCCTTGAACACCGTTCCCATCAACTCCTAAAGATATATCGGGCGATTGTTTATCTATTTTAATTAAAAATTCCACTTGATCCGCATCATATCCTAATGCTTTGTCGGTATATCCAATTTGGCGGATTGCCTCTTTAGCAATTTTTTCATAATCAATTTGCACATCACTTTTAACTTCACCATATATAAAACAAAAATTAGTCGTAACTGATACTTCAATTGCAACTCTGGCTTTTTTATCTTTTCGTAAAATTTCATCTAAAATACTATCAGCAATAATATCACTAATTTTATCTGGATGACCTTCAGTTACTGATTCACTTGAAAAATATCTCATATTTATAAATTGTATACTTTTTACTCCAATAATTCTTACGTATACTTCTCCTTCTTTAGCTATTAAATTAATGGATAAAAAAATGACGCCAGGAAAAGCGTCAATTTATCTTTTCCTTATTGTTGGGTATCTTCCCCTCGTCTTAAGCACCTAATTTAATAGGTTGCTACTACCATAACGGTGACTAACCTAGGTAGTTCTTAATAAGTACATGTATTATATAATATTTTTTTAGAGTTTACAACTCATATAACTTATTTAAAATTATCGTAAATGTTAGCAAATTCTTGATTAAACGCCAAAAAGCGTTTAAACAAGTCGTCATCAAAGAAAACATTAAATTCATTTTCAAATATATTCATAACAATTGAATGTGGTAATGGTCTTTTATATGATTCAACTGCACGCATAGTATAATATAAATCAGTTAATAAAATGATTTGAGAATCAAGTTCTTGCTGAACTTTATTCATATCATAAACAAATGATTGCGATAAAATACCTTCAGTTTTACTTCTAGCAATATCTTCGCATTTTTGGGCTAACTGAATTCTTTTAGAAATGGTTGCAGCTAATTGAGTTTTTTCTCTTAAAGCTCCATAACTCCTAGTTAGGCTCTTATCAGAAATATCTTCAATTTCAGCGTGTCTTAAATGAACTAAAGAGTAGCTTTTTAATGATTCCAATTGTACAGCAGAATAACTATATAACTCTCCTAATCGATGAGCTAAACTGTAAACTTGATGAGCTCTTTTTTCATTAAAAAATGTTTTAGACGATGATAAAACTACTTTAAACAAATCTGATGAAATTGCTTGAAAGTCAGATTCAACTTCTTGACGTCTAATCTTTTCGTGTAATCTCTCTTTTTGCATATATTGACTAATTGAAACGTTGGCATAAAGAACAACAATATAAATAATAAATATGACACTTCTTAAGATAATATCAATAAACATCAGTTTCATTTCTTCGCCACCGGTATTAATAATTTGAGGCGAATTATGAGTAACAAAGAAATGTAATATAGTTAAAATGGCAAATAAGAAAAGTGCACCATTTAATAACACTTTTTTGTTTTGATAAAGCGTTATTACGGTAATAACATAGAAGAATAGTATATAAGCAAAAGTTTCTAAACCATTAACATTATGAACTTTTAAATAAAACAAGGTTGAAGAGATAAATAAGTAGATTGCCGCAAAATACATGGCAATTAATTGCCGTGAATGATCATCATGTTCTGAATTGCCCCCCTTATTAATTAACTTTGATAAGAAATAGTTAATTACAAACGTTAATGGAAATGTAGCAATAGTTACAACCCAGTTAAAGATTTTATCTCGTTCATCAATTGATACTAGTGAAACAACTAACATTAAGAAAAAGTAAAAAACGTTGGATATAAAAATGATATTTTTAATAACAATGTTTCTTCTTTTCAAAACTGCGACTTCATCAGTTATATCAATACCTTCTTCAAAACCAAAAAATCGAGAAAAAAGAGATTTCCCCAATTTTTTTACACTTAATTTTTGTTTGTCTTTCTTCTTCAAGTAAAATTACTCCTCTTCTTCAAATAGTGATATTAATTCGTAGTCCTTTTTATGAGCTTCGGTTTCATTCATAACTTGTGCCACTCTCGTTGAGGCAGCGGCAGCAATCGCACCAACAATATCATCTAAAAATGTATGACAAGTACCATCTTCCTTACATTGGTCATTTAGTATCTTTACAATACCAGGTTTATTGACATCAATATCACCAAAATTCGTCTGACCAATAGTTCCATAAGTTCCGGCTACATCTAATCCCATTACCTCATCAACACCAAATAAACCTAAATCATGATAAATAATATCTTGTAAAGGATAAGGTAATTTTTTCTCTTCCGCTAAAACGTCTAATGCCACCGCTAGTTGCACATAATGAAAAACATCTCTAAATGATAACAATTTTTCTACTGATTCAATACAAGTAGAAAACTCGATATTTTTCGTATATTTTCCTTGTTGATTAAAAGTAATCGTTGCGATATCTTCAACCGTTACTCCTCTTTTTTTAAGAGTTTTAATATTCATTTCAAGCATTTCTTCTCTAGTAAAAACTATTTTAGTTTTTTTATTCATCTTTTTCTTCCCTTCCAAGTTTATCAAATACTTTCAAAAGATTTTGTCCATTTAGAAAGTCTCGTGTCAACATTACTTTCTTACCAGCAGGTTGTAATTTAAGTATTTCTAAATCATAATCACCAGTCGCAACTAATAGCTTTCGATCCAAACTTGTAATTGTACCTGGCAATTCACTACTTATTATATCACTTTTTTTAGCTTCATATATCTTTAATATATGATTATTGATATAAGTTATTGCCCCAGGCTCATCTTGCATTGCCCTAATATGGGCTTCAATTTGGTCGCAGTTTAAACTCCAATCAATAATTTGGTCATTAAAAGTAATGTTATATGCAAAAGTAACTAACGATTCTTCTTGTTTAACTGGCGGATATTTATCTTGATTAGCTAAATATTCTAAAATCATTTCAGATCCTAAAATACTTAATTTTCTAGTTAATGTTGTCGTTGTATCAAAATCTTTAATTGGTATCGATTTTTGATAGTAAACATCTCCACTATCCATCTTATATTCCATATTCATAATTGAAATCCCAGTTTCTTTATCCAAATTCATAATGCTTTTCTGGATTGGTGCCCCACCACGATATTTTGGTAAAAGGGAGGCATGAATGTTAATTGATCTAATATTATCAATTAAGCCTCTTGGCAATATTTGACCATAAGCTGCTGTAACAATTAAATCTGGTTTCAAATCTAAGATTTTTTGATATTCGTTTCTTAATCTTACTGGTTGAAATACTTCAATTTTATTAGCTAACGCAACTTCTTTTACTGGTGGTGGTGTTAAAACTCTTTTTCTACCTACCGGTTTATCAGGTTGAGTTACAACCATAATTATATTATGATGTTTAATTAAATTATTCAAAATTGGTACTGAAAATTCTGGTGTACCCATAAATACTATTTTCATGTTTTTACCTCTATTCTAAATCAATAAATGGAGTATAGATTACTCTAAATTCATTATTATTAAAATGCTTAATTAGTTGAATTATTTGATCAATATCTTTTCTATTATGTTTAATTGTTAACTTAAAACGATATTGTTCTCCCTTTTTTAAAATAAATGCCTGAGTCGGACCTAATACTGTGAAATTATTTTCTTCTAATTTATCTTTAATTATATAAGAATGTTGATATGTATTCAAATAGCCTAAACCAGAAATAATAATTTGACTCATTGAGACATATGGCGGATAATTAGCTAGTTTGCGATTTTGCAGCGCTTGTTTATAAAAATACATATAATCCTTATCTAAACTTGTTATCGCATAATGATCTAAATTGTAACCTTGTATAATCGCTTTACCAGGCTTATGTCTGCCAGAACGACCTATAAGTTGTTTAAGTAATATATATGTCGTTTCATCAGCGTTATATTTAGCTAGATTTAAATCTTCATCAGCTAAAATAACTGCTGATAATATCACATCTGGAAAATCAAATCCTTTTGAAATCATTTGAGTACCAACTAATATATCTCCATCTCGTGAAAGAAATTGATACCAAATTTCCTCATGTGCTCCTTTTTTTCTAGTTGTTGTATGATCTAATTTTATAATTTTAGCTTTTGGAAAATATTTCTTAAGTTCACTAATCACTTGTTCAATTCCAATCCCCCGTGGTATTAATTGATCACTTAAACAATTGGGACATTTATTTTCATAATCTATATGATATCCGCAATAATTACATTTTAATATTGAATCTTCTTGATAATATGTTAATGAAATCCCACAACTTGGACATGTCGGAACATAACCACAAACTCGACACATGACAAACGGTGAATATCCTAATCGATTAATTAAAATCATCGCTTGTTCTTTAGCATTTAACACATTATTAAGTTCAACTAATAATTGTCTTGATAAAATTGAAGTATGTCCTTGTTTTAGCTCCTCCTTTAAGTTAATAAAGCTAACATTAGGCATCGTATCTGCTACCGCTCTATTTGGCAGTTCTAACAATTCTATTACATTGTTTTGTGCTTGATGCATTGTAGTTATTTTCGGTGTGGCTGAAGCATAAACAATTGGTGCTTCGTGATATTCACTTCTTATTTTAGCTAATTCTTTAGTTTCATAGATAACACTTTCTGATTGAGTATAACTTTCGTCTTGTTCTTCATCCAAAATAATAATACCAATATTATCTAATGGAGCAAATATCGCACTTCTTGTACCTAGTACTATTTTGGCTTCACCATCATATATTTTTTGATATTCATCGTGTTTTACTCCCGGTGTTAACATTGAATGAATTATTGAAACATGATTAAATTTAGCTTTTAATCTTTTGGCTAATTGGGCAATCATATTAATCTCTGGTACTAAAATTAAAGCGGTTTTACCTATTTTAATTACATCTTCAACTACATTTAAATAAACTTCAGTTTTACCACTTCCAGTAACACCAAATAATAAATATTCTTTTGTCGAATTAAGTCCCAATTTAATTTGGTTATATGCATAATTTTGTTCTTGATTTAAGATAATCTTTTTATCATCTAATTGAAATTGATGTTCTATTTCCCTTTTAATAATAACATCTTCTCTAATAATTACTTCATTTTTTTCTAAAGTATTAAGTGAAGAGATAGAAGTTATTTTTAATAATTCACTTCTTAATATCAATTCATTATTTTTAAAAAGATTTATCACTTCAATATATTTATCAATTTTACGATAATTATTAAACTTATTAAAACGATATCCAATAACTACCTTAGGTTTAACTCTTGGTTTAATTGTTGTAACTAGTTTAATTTTACCGTTACGTTCTAGTTTCTTTAATTTATTGTAATACTTTTGATCTTTATTAGTTAATATCCATTCACCGTTTCGATTAAATTTATTAATAATATCATCATCAAAAGATTCAATTAATATAGCTTTTTTTAGATAATCATGCATGAATTCAGATGGAATAATTGCTTCTAAAATCGCACTCTTAAGCGATGTTGTGTGATTTTTAAGATATTCATATATTAAAAACATCTCGTCAGAAATAATTGGACTAATATCAACAATTTCAATTATTGGTTTTGTAGCATTCTCACTTTTTTCTAAAATTTCAACTATATAACCAAGTCTTTCCATATTGCCAAAAGATACAACTACTCTTTGCCCAATTTGGATTAAATCTTCTAGTTCTTTGGGAACAATATAGTCATATCGTTGATCTAATTCTTTAACTTTTAAATCGATAATCACACTAACAAACAATTAAAATCACCACATATAGTTTAACATTTTATATAGGTTTTTTCCACCTAGATATTGATAAATTATGATAATTAAAACACCTTCATAGAAATTAATTTATGAAGGTGTTTTGAATTATTCTTCTTTTAACTCTTTTAAGATTTTATCAATTCTGTTGCCATATGCTAATGCTTCATCAAATTTAAAGATTAATTCGGGAATTTTTCTAGTATTTCTAATTTTTTCAGCTAATTTCATTCTAATTAATCCGTTATTCTTATCTAGCAATTTTTTAGCTTTATCTAAGATTTCTTTTTCATCAGATAAAACTGTGTAATAAATCGTTGCAAAAGAATGATCTCTTGTTACTCTTACTTCGGTTACATTAATATAACCAACTTGTAAATCCTTAATTTCATTATTAATAATAACTGCAACTTCTCTTTGAATTAAACTTGCAAGTCTTTCTGTAGAAATTCTAGCCATAGTTTTAAACCTCTTCCATCTTTGAAGCTTCGATTATATCGCCAACTTTAATATCGTTGTAATTTTGAATTCCAATTCCACATTCATATCCAGCACGAACAGATCTGGCATCATCTTTGAATCGTTTCAACGATGAAATCTTTCCTTCATAAACAACGATTGAATCTCTAATTACTCTAACTAATGAATCGCGTTCAATAACTCCATCAGTGACATAGCAACCAGCGATAGTTCCAACTTTGGAAATTTTAAAGACATCACGAACTTCTGCTTGACCTATAATTTTTTCTTCAAACTCTGGTTCCAACATACCCTGTAATGCCGCAATGATATCTTCTTGAACTTTATAAATTACGCTATATAATCTAATTTCAATTCCTTTTTCTTCTGCTAAAGCTCTAACTGCAGCTGTTGGCCTAACATTAAATCCTATAACAATGGCATTGCTGGCTTCTGCTAAAATGATATCATTTTCGGTAATAGCTCCAACATTTGAACGAATAATATTACAATGGAATCCTTCAATATCAATCTTTTCTAGTAAACCAGTCAATGCTTCAGTTGATCCTTGAACATCAACTTTTATAATTAAGTTTAATTCTTTTTCAGCTGCTTCTAAATCACCAAATAATGAATCAAGAGTTCGTTTTTTACCTTTTAATTGATCTTCTCGTTCACGATGCGCTCTTTCCTCAGATATTTGTCGAGCCGTCTTTTCATCTTCAAAAACCATTAACATCTCACCAGCCATTGGAACATCATTTAATCCCGTAATTTCTACTGGTTGACTTGGTTTTGCCTGTTTTAAAATACGTCCAATGTCATCATGGATGGTTCTAATTCGACCAAAAGTCGTACCGATTACAAAATTATCTCCTACCTTAAGAGTTCCTTGTTCAACTATGATTGTGGCAATCGGACCACGTCCGCGATCTAATCTTGATTCAATAACTGACCCTATTGCTAATCGATTCGGATTGGCTTTTAACTCTGACATCTCAGCTACTAATTCAACAACATCTAGTAGATCATCAATTCCTTGATTCTTTAATGCTGAAACTTCAACAAACGGAACATCTCCTCCCCATGCTTCAGGAATAACTCCGCGTTCAGCAAGTGCCGTCATTACTTTTTCTGGATTAGCCGTTGGTTTATCAATTTTATTAACTGCAACCACAATTGGTACTTTAGCTGCTTTGGCATGATCCACTGCTTCAATTGTTTGTGGCATCACTCCATCATCAGCAGCAACGACTAAAATAACAATATCAGTTACTTTAGCACCACGTGCTCTCATTTCAGTAAATGCAGCATGTCCTGGGGTATCTATAAAAGTAATAATCGAACCTTTCCTTTTAACTTGGTAAGCCCCAATGTGTTGAGTAATTCCACCGGCTTCACCTTGAGCTACACGAGTTTTTCTAATTGTATCAAGTAAAGTTGTTTTTCCATGGTCAACATGTCCCATAACTGTCACAATTGGCGGACGACTAACTAAGTTTTTGGGATCTTCTTTAATTTCTATTTCATCATAGCGTGTTAAATCAGTAATTTTTTCAACTTCAAAACTATATCCTAAATCATCAACGATCAATTCAATGATATCGCGTTCTAAAATTTGATTAACATTACTCATAATTCCTAAATTAATTAATTTTTTAATTAATGCTGCTGGTGAAATATCTAAACCTTGCGCAACTTCAGATACTTTCATATTATCCCGATAAATGAATTTTTTCTCCTTAGGTTGAGGTTTTGTAGTTCTTTTTACATTTTTCTTTTGCATAATATCACATGCCTTTCTTCTTAAGTAACAGTTCTTTAAATCCGATATCTGTTATTCCAACTACCTTAATATTAGTTTTACCAATAGATTGATTTAATAAGTAGTCATCAATTTCTAAAATTTCTGTTTCATAATATCTGGCTTTATCTGTTATCTTTTTTTTAGTGTTATTCGATGCATCACTTGAGACTAACACTAAATATACTTCTTGCTTTTGTAAGCCTTTAATAACTAATTCTGTACCAGTAATTAGTTTTCTTGCTCTAGCAATTAACCCTAATACTCCTTTCATTTTATCAACTCCAATAGTTGTTCATATATGTTATCTGGAATATTAGTTTCTAGTTTTTTATCTAATATCTTTGTTTTTTTAGCTTTTAATATAACATCACGGTCTTTAGTCAAATAGGCTCCTCTTCCCGGAGCTTTCCCCATTAAATCAATTGAGACATTCATTTCTTTATCTCTTACTATTCTAATTAATTCTTCTTTAGGACGTGAAGTTTTTAACACAACACAAGTCCTTAGGGGAACTTTTCTTACTTTCATTAAAAGATTATCCCTTCATCTAAAGCCATTTGTTCAGACTTAATATCTATAGACCATCCTGTTGCTGTAACCGCTAATCTAACATTTTGACCGGCTTTACCAATTGCTAAAGATAGATGATCATCTTGAACAATCGCTAAAGCCCTTGGAGTAACCGCTGATGGATCCATCTGCGTTACTGCAATTACTTTTGCTGGTTGTAATGCATTAGCAATTAATTCCTTCGGATCGTCTGAATGTTTAAATAAATCAATTTTCTCACCATTTAAAGCTTTAGTAACACCACGAATTCGCATTCCTTGATCACCAATACATGCTCCAATCGGATCAACATTCGGATCATGAGAAATAACTCCTACTTTTGATCTATCTCCAGCTTCTCTAGCAATACTTTTAATTTCAACAATTCCTTGTTTAATTTCAGGAACATAATTTTCCATTAGTTTAATAACTAGATCCGAATTAGTTCGCGATACATAAACTTGAAAGTTTCTTCCTTCTTCAACTTTAGTTACATAAACATTAACACGATCGCCAACTTGTAAATTATCATTTGGTAATGTATCTCTTTCATTTAACACGGTAATTGTGTCGTGACCAATATTTAAACGATATCTTTTTTCACGATTTCCTCTAGCTTCATCAATACCAACGACTTGTGCTGAAATCATTGATTTTTCTAAACTCTTAAAATGATTAAACACTCTTTCTTTAGTTAAACGATTTAAAATTTCATTAAATCTTTGTTTAACTTGACTTGATGCATGATATCCATAATCTTGCGGAGAAACTTCTTCTTCTAAAATTTCACCTGCTTTAATTTTTGGATTAATTTTTAATGCATCTTCAAGTAAAATGGTTGTCATTATTTTCTCATCTAAAATAATGTTGTCAACGACCATTTTTTGAGTAAAAATTAATAATTCATTTTTCTCTTCATTTAATTCAACACGACAAGTTTTGACATTAAATTCTTTTTTACATCCAGCAATCATCCCTTCCTTAAAGGCATCGATTACATCTTCTCTATTTAATTGCATTTCTTTAACAATTAAATCAATATCTTCGGTAATAGTAGATTTTTTCATTTTTTCACATCCTTACTGCCGTTCTTATTTTCGAGGCAACTTTATATTTAATTTGTATTTGTTTTTTTACATTTTTAACTTTAATTTCTAAAACAATATCTTCTCCATCAAAAGAAATTAAATCTCCTGACCCTTTAAATTGTGGAGAAACTAAATAAATATGTTTTCCAATTTGTTTTAATAATTCTTCTTTTGAATTAATTGGTCTTTCAGCTCCGGCACTAGATACTTCTAAATAATAGTCATCAGGAATTAATTCATCAAACTTTTCTCTAACCTGATTATGAATTAATTCTAAATTATTTGAATTAAGATTTTCGCCATCAACTAAAATTTCAATAATTTTTGAAATTCCATAATCACTTTTAACTCGAAACGAATAAAGTGATAATCCCATTTCTTTTAATAATTCTTCAGTTTTTAATTCCAATTCTTTAAACATATTGCTTCTCCAAAAAAATAAGTGGATTGGGGCCCACTAATATTGTCAAAGTCATTATATCATATTTTCAAATATTATACATAAATAATATATTTATAACAATAAAATTTATTTTTTCTTTTACAATATTAATTTTTAAAAGTTATATTCTAACAAAATTAATGATAAAGAGAGGGCGCATTATTGGGAAAAAGGCATCCAATATGGTAAAATAATATAGGAGGTAATATTATGACAAAACATTTAAATAAAATCGTAGCTAACCTTACTTTATTTTATACAAAGCTACACAATTATCACTGGAATGTAGAAGGTAAACACTTCTTTAGATTACACACTAAATTTGAAGAGTTATATGATGATACTCATGAAAGATTAGATGAAATAGCAGAAAGAGTCTTACAATTAGGTGGAAGACCTGTTGGCACTTTAAAAGATGCATTAAATTTAGCAACATTAAAGGAAGCTAGCGATAAACCAAAATCAGGTTTTGAAATGACTCAAATTGTAGTAGATGATTTAAAACATTTAGTTAATCAATTTAAAGAAGGAATTGCATTAGCCGACGAAGCTAGCGATGTAGCAACATCTGATATCTTAACTGGTGCAGTTACTCACTACGAAAAAGAAATTTGGCTATTAAGCGCATTTCTTAAATAATTTTAGCAAAAAATAACACTGTTGCAAAAACAGTGTTTTTTTATAATGATTAATTCTTTTAATGTGGTAAATTATTATCTTTTTCTTTAAATTCAGCTTCAATTACTTGACCTTCATTTTTAAAAGGTGATTTTGGTTTTTGTAGTGCTATAATTCCAAAATAAATTATTCCAAATAAAGACACTGCCATTAGAAAAATTGAAGCTACCAAATTAACTACAAAATTTACAGTCGGATTTTCTTTTACCAAATAATCAAATAATATTAAAATCAGTAACGGAACCGCGACAATATAACCAACAAATCTTGATAATTGGTGATCTTTTTCAGTAATCGTAATCATATCATCCCTAATTAAATATTTATTGCCAACAATTAAACCTACTAGTAAAACTAATAGAAAAATTGGTAAAACAATACCTAATACATTACTGACTTTTTCATTATCTCTTATTAATTCTAAGACTAATGATTGAACCCCAAAAAAGAAAAGCCATATAAAGACTACTACATTAAATGATATTTTTTGTCGTTTAATTTGCATATTTTCATCTCCTTATCTATAATTTTTTATTGACTTATGATATTATTATTATATAATAAACAATGAGGTGTACTTATGAAAAAAGCGATTTTTCCTGGGAGTTTTGATCCACTAACTAACGGACACTTAGATTTAATCAAACGAGCTAGTCAATTTGTCGATAAACTTTATATCTTAATTGCCGATAATGTCAACAAGAAAACTATTTTTACTGTTGACGAGCGAATTGAAATGATTAAATTAGTTACTAAGGATATACCTAATGTTGAAATAGCCCATACTGAGAGATTAATTGTTGAATTTGCTAGAGAAAATAACATAAATTTAATTATTCGTGGTTTAAGAAATTTATTAGATTATGTTAGTGAATATCAACTATATAGTTTTAATAAAAAACTAAATCCAAATGTTGAAACATTTATCATGTTTCCGTCTTCTGATATGCATTTCATCTCATCTTCAGCTATTAAAGAATTAATTTATCATAATGCGGATATTACACCATATGTGCCACACGAATTAGTTAATATAATTGTTCGTAAGTATCAACAAATAATTAAATAATTTTATGATTTTTTAAAAATTCATAAAGTTTATCATCTGTTACACAAGGGCCGACTAAGTCGGCTTTTTCTTTTAATATTGAAACGTTTGAATTTCCCATTGCAATCCCAATATCAGCAACTTCAATCATATCAACATCATTATGTCCATCTCCGATACAAATTACTTTAATTGGATCCAAAAGTGCTTTTACTTTTAAGATACCCGTTCCTTTAGAATGATGATCTACTGTTAAATCTACACCAGATTTTGTCCATAAATATTGATTAAAAGTCTTTAGTTTTGTCAAACTTTTAAGAAGTCTTTTTCGATCGCTAGCAACTAACCATACTTGATAAACCTTATTTTTAAGGTAATAATCAGGAGTTAATTTTGCAGTATTTTTTAAGTCAATTTGTTCCTTTTTTTGGAGTCTAACTATTGCATCTTCTGTTAACCCCGAAACACCCATTAATAAATCAAATTGGTTAGCAACTTTTAAAACTTCTTCAATTCTATTATTTTCAATTGGTTTATCATAAATCACTTGATCATTAAATGTGACATATGATCCATTTGAAAAAACGAAGGAATCAAAATAGTGAAGGATGTCTTCAATAATTGACATACGTCCAGGACCTCGACCGGTGGCGATACCTAAACAAATGTCATCTCTTTTTGACAATTCTTCCAACATTTGCATAGTTTGTGGTGGAACTTTACCGGTTGATGAATCAACTATCGTATTATCAATATCAAAAAAAATTATTTTTTTCATCTTTTCTCCTATTTTTGTTTATATATTATTTCAAAGCCTCATCTATTGCGGTTAATTCTTCTTTAGTAAATTCTAATTTTTGAATCGCTGCCAAATTTTCATGTAATTGAGAAATTTTTGAAGTAGAGATTAAAACTGATGTAACATATTCATCTCTCAATGCCCAAGATAGTGCCATTTGGGCGATGCTTTGGTCGCGACTTTTAGCAATTTTATCTAGGTTGATTAATTTTTCTCTTAATGTTTTAGTAATATCACTTTCTTTTAGGAAAATAATATAATCTTTTTTAGCCCTTGAATCTTCTGGAATATCTTTTATATATTTGTTAGTTAGTCTTCCTTGAGCTAGAACACTATAAGCAATTAAACCACCACCTAAGTTATTAACTGTTTCTGGTAAATTATCTTCTTCAATTTCCCGATCCAACATTGAATAACGAGGTTGAGTAATAACAAATGGAACATTTAATTCTTTTAATATCTTATGGGCTTTTATTAATTGTTCGCTAGTGTAGTTAGAAAGTCCCACATATAATGCTTTACCCTGTAAAACAATATCACGCAAAGCTAACATCGTTTCATATAGATTAGTTTCATGATCATAACGATGATGATAAAAAATATCTACATAAGGAATACCCATTCTTTTTAATGATTGATCTAAGGAAGCCATTAAATATTTTCTAGAACCAAAATCACCATAGGGACCATCCCACATTGTAAATCCAGCTTTAGTTGAAATAATAATTTCATCACGATATGGCATTAAAGCTTCTTTTAATATCCTTCCAAAAAATTCTTCGGCTGATCCTGGAGGTGGTCCATAATTATTGGCTAAATCAAAATGAGTTATACCATTATCAAATGCCGCTAATATCATTTCTTTTCCGGTTTCATAATCATTTACCCCTCCAAAATTAAGCCATAATCCAAAAGATAATATTGGTAGTTTGAGCCCACTATTTCCACATCTACGATAGATCATCTTACTATAACGATTAGGGTTAGCCACATACTTCATTGAAAACACCTCCTGTTTACTTTAATTATATCATGAATAATTACTTCATATTTCCGTATTTCCATTTAAACTTATTATTTCCATTTATTTGGTATTTTTGGTAAAATATAAATAACAAAACACGTTATGGAGGAAGTTAATGAAAAATTCTTTACTTAAAACCGATGAAATCGGAGTTTTAGCTTTAGGTGGTTTAGGTGAAGTTGGTAAAAATTTATATGTCCTTGATATTAGCAATCAACTATTTATTATTGATTCAGGGATTATGTTTCCTGATGCTCATTTATTAGGAATTGATTATGTATTACCTGATTTTTCTTTTCTAGAGGAAAATCAAGAAAGAATTGTTGGATTGTTTATTACTCATGGTCATGAAGATCATATTGGCGGAATTCCTTATCTATTAAGAAAAGTTAATATCCCTAAAATTTATGCATCAGGATTTGCCGTTAGTTTATTGAAATCTAAATTAGCTGATTTTACCGATATTAAATCCCCAAAAATTGAAGAATACGAATCACACTCTATTTATAAATTTAAAGATGTTGAAGTTAGTTTCGTTAGATTAAATCACTCGATTCCTGATATGCACGGCATCGCTTTTAAAACACCTCTTGGTTATATTTTCCATACTGGTGATTTTAAAATTGACTTAACTCCTGTAGGTCCAAGTGCTGAGTATGAAAAATTATCGAAAATGAGCGAAGAAGGGGTCTTACTTCTTCTATCGGATTCAACTAATGCTGAAAGAGATGAACCGATTCAATCTGAAAAAGCGATTGGAGAATCAATTAATGAGTTATTTTTTAATATTGATGGCCGAATCATTATCGCAACATTTGCCTCAAATATTTACCGGATGCAACAAATTATTGATGCCTCACTTTTATCTAATCGACAAGTCGCCGTCGTTGGTCGTTCAATGGAAAATGCGATCGAAATTGGCTTAAAATCTGGGTATATTAAAGCTCCAGAAAATACCTTTGTTGATGCTGAAGATATCAACCGAATTCCACCAGAAAAATTAACGATCTTATGTACTGGTTCTCAAGGCGAACCGCTCGCAGTATTAAGTCGAATTGCTGGTGGCTCACATCGCTTTATTAAGGCGATACCTGGCGACACAGTTATCTTTTCATCCTCGCCAATTCCCGGCAATCAAGAACCTATTAATCGCACGATTAATGCCTTATTTAGAATTGGTGCGGAAGTCATTACCCATGGACCATTAGCGGATACCCATACATCTGGTCATGGCAATCAATCAGATTTAAAATTGATGTTATCATTGACTAAACCTAAATTCTTTATTCCGGTCCATGGTGAACATCGAATGCTTAAATTTCACCGCGATTTAGCCATTGATGTTGGTGTCAATCCAAATCATATTTTAATAATGGATAATGGAGATGTTGCTGCTATATCTGATAATAATATCCGCTTAGCGGGACGAGTTCAAGCAGGAGATATTTATGTTGATGGTACTGGTATTGGAGATATTTCAAATAATGTCATTCGAGAAAGAAAAGTTTTAAGTGAAGATGGTATGTTTGCTGTAATTATTACTGTTGATACATCAACTAGACAAATAATTACTGACCCCACAATTATTTCTAGAGGCTTCATTTATATGAAAGGTAATGAAGCTTTAACTGATTCACTCGTTAAAGATACCAAAGAATTTATTGCCGCTGAATTTGTTCGTGATAAACTAATTCATGAACATGAATTCAAATCTAAATTATCTGACTTTCTATTAGACAAAATTTATGAAATTACTCAAAGAAAACCGATGATTATTCCGATTATTAGAGATTTTACATTTGTTGAATAAAAAAAAGACTTTCATATTGATCACTACGGCTATCCTTAGTGATTTTTTTGAAGGCCTTTTTATTCTATGTCAAAATTTTATTTTAAAAATCGATTCCCTTTCGAGCTAAAACACCATCTCGGTAATAATGCTTCTTATCTTTCATTTCTGTTACCAGATCAGCTTTTTCTAAAACAAAATCAGTAGCATATCTTCCGGTAATTATTAATTCAACATTTTCTGGTTTTGCAGCAATTAATTCGTTGAATTGTTCTTCGGTAATCAATTCTGTAATAAAACATAAATTTAATTCATCCAAAATTACGACATCATATTCATTTGATTTTAAAATATTTAATGAGTACTCATATCCTTCTTGAGCTTTCGTAATATCAGTATATTTGGGATTATTACCAACAAAAGATGTCGCTCCAAACATTTTTATTTCAAGATTTTCTAGTTTTTCTAAAATTTCAAAAGCGGAATCTTTGATTCCTTTCATAAATTGTCCAATAAAGACTTTTTTACCAGCGCCTAACGCTCTAATGGCAAGGCCAAAACTGGCAGTAGTTTTGCCTTTCCCATTTCCAGTATAAACATGAATATAACCTTTATTCATCATTAATCACCACTTTCATCAATGATTTTTGCTTCTAATAATTGTTGATCTAAAATATTTTTTAATGGACGATATAACCATAAAACCGAGAGAAAGCTTGATGCAGCTAAAATTATTTCAAATGGTATATCTTGAATTAAATATGTCCAAAAAGGAATTTGTAATATAAAAACAGCTGGAATTATAAAGATCCATGAATATAATAACGAATATATAACACTTAAGAGAGCTAACCATAACGGAGATTCTACTTTCTTAAAGATTGTTTTTATGGTCAGTGGAATAATTAAATACCCGATATACATAAATGGAACAACTGTTAAATTAAATGATCCCATTAGAATATTATCTAAAATAACATGAACCGTTATCATTAAAATTGTTTCAACTAAATTAAATGTTTTTGCAAATAAGATAATAAGTAAGAAAGTTAATTGAACATTTGGAATTGGTGTTAAAATTTGTTCCTGAACAAATAAAATGGCAGTTAAGATCGAAATTATTACTAATCGCTTAATGTTATTGTTGTTTTTTATAAATATTCACCAATCTTTATTAATGAAAATGTTATCTTCATATTATTAACTAATTTTATTTGACTAACACCACGATCAGATACAACTCCATCAATATCTATTCTAATGAAATATTCATTATTATTAGTCACATCTAATTCACCAATTTTAGTAATATAAGCTCCATAAATATATGAATCATATTTTAAATCATAGTTTTCTTCTAATAAATTTAATAAATTGTCACCTTTTTTGAAATTAATTTCCTTATTACTAATAACTTTATTATCAATATCTATTAATTCAACAATAATAACCCCATTATCTTTAGCTTTCTCTTTTTCTAAAATAATTATAAAAGAAGTTACTATTAACCCTAAAGCAATAATTGATAATATAATTTTTAGAATCAGGTTTTTATTTTTCATGTTTAATAATATAAGTTAGGGGTTGATTTTAATTTTAAGTTAGCTAGATACAACGATAGTGCCGCAAAACTTTGTGGCGTTGAAAACATCAAATCAATATCTTCAGCCACTAAACTACTTTTAAAACCAAATTTTTGATCATCATAAAAATTAATGAGTGCCGTTAATAAATCAATATCTTCATTTATTTTTAATGTTTTATCGTTTGAAATATATCCAATTACTGCCATGGCAGTTGCAGAAGCATTAGCTGTTCCATCCCATCCTTTGACACCATCAGCGGTAGTGTCTCGTTCGATTGTTTGATATAAAGTCGATTTATCAACATTATATTTCGCAGCGGTAGCTAAAATAAATCCAGCAGTATCTGCAGTAAAATACTGATTATTATGAACATTTGGAACATCTAACAATATATCATTTAATAAAGCTTGATTATTTTCTAAATTAGCAATTAACGATAACGCCATTGGATATGACCACAGTGAAGGGACACTTGTTAAGTTTTTAGTAAATTGAACAATACTGTTAGGCACATCTAAATCATAGACTCTAACTAATTGTAATAACTTAAACGCATCTCCTTCGTTAGTTATTTCTTGACTATTAATATAGTTAGACACTTTATCTTTAGACACTAACTTAGTAATATCAAATTTATATCCTGCCTTCTTTAGCAAGCCGACTCCAGCAATAGCATCATATTGAAATTGAATTGAACCATCTTTTCCTTCAACAATAAACATATTTGGTTGTTTATCAAATATTTCTTTGACTATTCCTTCTGCTTCTTTACGCGTTTTTGCCTTACTATCATTACATCCAATTAAGGTAGTTAAGGACAATACTAAAATAATTATTGATAAAATATTTATAATTCTTCTCATTATATTGCCTCCTTGTTTAAAATTCATTTTTCTATAAAACTAAATTTATTTAATAATTTTTTTAAATATATTGAAGTAATTAGTAAATCAGCTGAACCACCAAAACTTAAGTTATTTTGAATACAATAATTAGTCAATAGTTTAACCTCTTCTTGATTATGGAGATTAAGCAGTTTGAATTTTTGAATAACTAAATCCATCTTTTCAATACTTTTACTTCTTTTTAACAAAACTGAATCATTCGTGATAGTAATTAATTTAACTAATGTTTTGATTAATTTTTTATCACTAAAATCAGTTAATTCAGATAATACTTGTTTAATGCTAGGATATCCTGACATTGCTTCTGATCTAATTCCACCAAAATTATATGTTTTATAAACTTTTTGACCAAAAGTATCAAGGTTATTATTTTGAAATGTTTGTTTTGACATTTCTTTGGCCACTATATATGTATAGTCAAACGATTGCAAATTAACTAAAGCATATGTTGAGGCCGTAATGATTAAGCCTAAATTATAAATTAATCCTTTATAACAATTGACATTATTTGTTGTTCTTAACATTTGTTCTTCAGCTAATTTACCAATAACTTGATTATTAATAATTAATTCATAAGGATTATCAATTCTTACTGCTGCTTTAAACATCTCTCTTAAATATGGAATAATTGCCTCACTAGCTAAAATCATTAATTGATAATTCATATCGTTATGAGACCCATTACTATATGGGGTTACTAATCCAAATTTAGGATCTAAATTTAATTCTAACAAAATACTTTCTTTAATTGTTTTAGAAATGACTTCTCCAAAGTAATTTAAAATCTCTTTTTTAAAATATATTTCTAAATCAATTAGTTCATGTTCTTGATTCCTTTGACAAACAAAGGCTGGTTTATCACATAAATAACATTTTCTTAAACTATTTCTAGAAAGACTAACTCGATTATTTTTTTCAAAAACATCGATATCAACAAATCGACCAAGAGGATGATTATCTTCTAATTTAATCATCTCAGCTTTTACCTCTTGTGCTGATAGACCGTTGATATAGTATGTAATTTGTAATCCTTGTCCCAAATTATTGATTTCTTTTTTTACATATTTATAATTGATTAACTTATCAAAATATAAGACTAATAATTTTGCTTCATGAGAGTACTTTGATTCACCTGGACCATTGACTGATAAATTAATACATACATCATAATCTTTAAGATTACTCATAATATCTTGATAATACTTATCTTTTTCAATTATCTTATTTTCCATCTATCTTACTCCTTATCATATTTTTTAATAAAGTTTCACATGGCTTAGGTATAAAAGTTAAAGCTTTTTCAATTTCGTTATTTTTAATTAATTCTCTAACATATGAACTAGATATTATCACTCCATTCATTTCAAATCTTTCAATAATTTCAACTTTGTCTTGTAATATTTCTAATATGGTGTCATTATATGAAACCATGTACGGTTTAATTTCACTTCCAAGATATCTTTTTTTGATATTAAATTTGGGAATAAAATAATTTTTAAAAATAAGGGTATCAACTATAGTTTGATATTCAGTTAAAGTCGTCTTGTTTTTAAGGAAATAACTTGGAAATGTAGCACTTGAAACTAAATACTCAGTTGATGGTAAAATAATAACATTTTCTAAATGATTAGTCGCTAAATATAGTAATGACATTCTCTCTTTAAAAGTAAATAATGATTCGTTTTCTTCAACTAAAAAAACAAGTAACACATCATGATTTTCACTAGCTTTCTGAATCAGATTTTGGTGTCCAAGTGTGACCGGATTTCCGTTTAAAACAATCGATCCTACATCCAACTTTTTTAATTGGGTTTTAATATTAGACTCAATTCTTTCCTTTAAATTATCTAATATAGTGACAATTGAATATATTCCTTTCTCCATTAAGACAATTAATTTAGTTTGAATAATTTCATTAAACCCTAAACTTTTAAATATTTCATTATTTTTAGGTTGCGTTACTACAAAATAATGAAATATATTGTCTTGATTAAATGATTTAATTAGTTCATCAATGATTAAAGAAATTAAATTTAATTGTTGCCATTTGGGGCTAACAGCTAAGCATTTAATCACTTTTTTTGATCTTGATCCGGTGGCGATTATTTCATCATTATATTCTATATAAAATGAATCAACAATGTCCTCGTCCCAAGTTAGATCCATTTGATTAAGAAATTTAATGATGTTAGTAATTTCAGATTTTAATAACGCTCTTTTTACAACCATTTAAATCCTCATTTTTCATATAAATAATCAATTAAGGAACCATCACGATAAATTACGGCACCAATTACTTTATTATCTCTAATCTTTATTTTTCTTGGCTTGCCAGCAATTTCTATCGCCAAATTATATAATTCGTTAATCGTCATTAATTCAATATTTTCTTCTTTTAGCTTTTTGATAATATCTTTTCGATTAGGATTTACAGCCACTCCTCTTTCAGTAACAATAATATCTATATCTTCTCCTGGCGTAGTGACAGTTAAAACTTTTTCTTTAATTAAAGATATTCTTGAACGCAATAGATTAGCTACAATAATGGTTACTTTAGCACCATGTGCTGTATCAGCGTGACCACCACTTCCACCAATAATATTTCCAAACGAATCGGTTGTGACATTAACATTAAATTTAAGATCAACCTCGGTTGCTCCTAAAATAACTACATCAAGTTTATCTACAATTGGATCATCAAAAGGATTGGCATATTTTGATGCTGACATGGCAAGATGATTTGGATTTTCATGATATGATTTAACCGCATCTAAATCAAAGCATTGAACATCATATAATTTTTCAAATAACCCATCATTTAGCATTTCTACAAAATAACTAGTAATCCCACCTGAAGCAAAACTACCAGTAACATTATTTCTTACCATCATTTCTTTTAAGTAACTAGCTACTGCTAAAGAAGTTCCACCAGCACCTGTTTGCACTGAAAATCCGTTTTTGATAAAACCTAGTTTATCTATTATTAATGCGGTTTTACGGGCAATCAACAACCCAATTGGATCGCGAGTTATTTTGGTTGTTCCAGAAACAATTCCTTCTTTATCACCAATAGAATCTATTATCAAAACTCCGTCAACATACTTTTCATCAAAATCCGGATTATCTAATAAATCAACTAAATTATCAGTCACCAAAACTACCTTTTTGGCAAACATTAAGTCACTTATGGCATACCCCAATGTTCCACATGAACTCTTTCCGATTCCTCCATAACCATTACCTAATTTGTCAACCGTTGGAGTTGCTAAAAAAGCAACATCAATAGTAATTTCACCGGATTCAATCGCTCGGGATCTACCACCATGTGTATCCATTAATAAAAGACCATCAAGCTTACCGCTTTGAATAGTTTTACTAACTGGTCCTGATAAGTAATTAGTTCTAATATTTGTAATATTTTTATTAATAATTAATGTTGATAAAATTTCATTATTGGGAAAAATTGAAGACGGGGCAAATGTTAAATTTTTAAGATTTCTCTTTAAAATTTCTTCGCTAACTAAATTCATAACATAATCACCATTTCTTAAATGATGGTGAAATGATAATGTCATTCCGTCTTGAATTTGATATAACTTAAAAATTTCATCAAATGATTTAAAAAATTTAACTTTTCCTTTTCTTAATACTGGAGGAATTAAAGTTCTTTTTTTGATTCGATAATTATCACTTGATTTAAATTTTTCAAATACTTTTAATCTTTCTTTCATAACATTTTAAATTTTTTTGCTTTTAATATGATTTTCTCCGCTCTTAAAATAATTGGTTTGTCAACCATCTTACCGTCTAAACTGAAAACCCCTAAATTTTTTCTTTCTGCTTCTTCTTTTGCAATTAATACTTTTTTTGCCCAATTGATTTCTTCAATTGTTGGTGAAAAAACTTCATTAACCACTTCAATTTGATTTGGGTGAATACAAGCTTTAGCATTCATGCCAATACCTTTTACAAACAAAGATTCCTCTTTTAACTTTAAATTGTCAAAAACATCAACAAAAGGAGTGTCAATGGCATCAATTTTGTTAGCTTTCGCTGCTGTCACAACTACCATTCTTGCATATAATAATTCAAGTCCCATTGGTGTTCTAATTACTTCTAAATCACTAGATAAATCTTCCCCACCTAATAAAAGACCATCAACTCGTGGCATCTTCGCAATTTCGTTTGTTTCAATCAATGAACTAGCAAGTTCAATTATTGGAATGATTTTAATTTTTTGATTAATCTTTTTGTTTTTTTCTATTTGGCTAAGATCTTTATCTAAAATTTTTATACTTTCGATAGTTGCCTTAGGTAACATAATTGTATCAATTTTATCTGATACAATTGATGCTAAATCCCTCTGATAAAAAGGTGTATCAATCGCGTTGATTCTTACGACAACTTCTAATGTTAGTTTTTCCTTCGTTTCTAAAAAGGATTTTAAAAGTTTACGTGAATTATCTTTTTCACTAACACTAACTGCATCTTCTAAATCGAAAATTATTGAATCACTTCCAAATAATTGCGAATTTTCTAACATTCCTGGGTTATTACTAGGAATAAAAAGTAAACTTCTTCTCATATAAAATCACCAAACCTTTCTATCGCAGTTAATAGACGGGCTTTAATTGTGTAATCAAGGGCCCCTTTATCTTCGCAAATTACTTTAATGTTGGTAATATTTAATTCTTGTAAAATATTTTTGATATAGTTTTCAATATGCTTACCAAAAAAATCATAAACCACACTTTTAACTTCAATAATCAATTTATCAGAAGGTAAAATGGTAATGATACAATCATTTGATTCTAATGTTCCAGCAGATACAACTTTCAAAATAATCACCATTTATTACGAGCATTAGCTATTGCTACTACTCGATTCATTTCATTTTTAACAATCATTAAGCCCTCATCAACGCCCATACCTGGTTTGGCCAATATTTGTTTTGCATGAACTGCAATTGCAATATTGGTAGTTACTTGAGCTGAAATATTAGTCTCATTACAAGTTCCACCAATATAACTTCCAATATTTTTAGAATTACAATACAATGCAGCTTCTACAACATTATTAACTCCACCTAAATCTGGAGTTTTAATTTGAAGGATATGCCCCGCTTTATTATCGGCAAACATTTTGATGTCTTCTAATGTATTGCACCACTCATCAGCAACAATTTTAACATTTGACCCATTATCTTCTAAATATTTTCTAATATCACGAAGAGCATTCATTGTGGAAATTTTATCACCAGTATCAACGGGTCCTTCAATTCTCAATTCATATGGATCACATAATTTTTCAAGTGAAATGATGTAATCTCCAATTTTTTTGATATCTAAATCAAAGGCTTCCCCCATCGTTCCGTAAACATCAAACTGAATGATCGGATGATAATCTTGATGGATTTTTTTAGTGTTGATCCGATTAATTAGCCACTTGGCATATTCATATAAGATTTCACTATTTTTACCTAACTTTTCTTCAACATTATTAATTAATGCGTGTGGTAAAATTTCAGCATGGCTGATAATCATTTGATCAG
Source organism: Acholeplasmataceae bacterium (assembly GCA_050953805.1). Classification (GTDB taxonomy): domain Bacteria; phylum Bacillota_I; class Bacilli_A; order Acholeplasmatales; family Acholeplasmataceae; genus DUQW01. The sequence goes on from JBMNNE010000001.1 coordinate 133,203, forward strand.
CAGCACGATATCTTTCATCGCCACTTTGAGAAAAAATTGGCACAGTCTTATATTTTTTATCTTTAATTTGATATTCTTTTCTTATAATTTCAGCCATAGTAAGTTTATGGTAATTAGCCGTAGCACTTAACAGTGCTTGAGTTACACCATAACGAATTGCGGTGTGTACTCTTTGGCCATCTATTGTTAATTTATCAAATTTTTCAGCATTTTCTTTAAATCTCGAAACATTAACCCCAATTAAAAGTGGAACTATTTTATCTTTGATGAATTTCATATTTTCATCAGCCAAAAATAATGGATCACGTCCCCCAGCACCACTATATTGAACTGCAGCACAATCGCCATATCCAACCGTTCCATCTTCCAAAACCAATTGAATTGAAATAGCTTCACCTTTTAATCTAATCGTATTAAATCCACCAGTTTGGGGTTGTCCTTCATAAAAGAAGCCATCGTGGGTTACCTTTCCTGATTTAATTGCTTTTTGGTCATCAAAGTAAAACCCTGATGTTGATTTTGATAATACAACTTGTTTAATTTTCATTTTTCTCTACCTTTCTTTGTGGTCTTCCAACTAATGAGCCTTGCGATACGGCATAAATATCATCAACGGTTAATTGAAATGAAACTTCACGTCCTTCATAATCAGCTCTTTCTTTAATCTTCTTGCGATGAAATTGTTTAATTTCATCGTTAAATCCCAAATTGCCAAACTCTAATATACGAATCATTCCATCATTATCTCGTGCTGGTAAAATATCTCCTTTATTAAATCTGCTTGGAGCAAACGGCACATCAATTACTCCTTGTTCAAAAGCCTTCACCGTTCCTACTGCTAAATCATTATTACCTAAATGAAAAACTGCATCCATCAAACATTTAACTTCTTTTTTAATTTGATCAACTTCAAAAAATAATTGTTCATTTTCTGGTATTTGTTGATCTTTTAATAAATTAATTACAAATTTAGTTGCTTTTAAGCCTTCACCATTAGCTTCCTTAGTTGGTATTCCTATTGATTCATGTGAAGTTTTTGTAATCACTTTGGTTGCTTTAGATAGTGCTCCCACTACTGATGAAAAAGAAATTAATCCTAATGCCTCAGCCTCAGATTGAGGAAACCCTCCCATCCATTGATGAAAGACTGTAGTTACCACAACATCATCATATCCACACAATTTTAAATAATCATCAGTTTGTTCCTGAAGTGCTCTTATTGCGGCCACATCTTGAATAATGTTTCCGCCCATACCATAACCAACAGTAATACTTTTTACTCCTTGCTCAGCAGCGAGCAGCGCCTCAATAATCGCAACTGTATTAGATATACATGGTGGGCAAATAGTACCAGTTAAAGGTCCAAATTGTTCACGATTAATACTAACTCCATTTTCTTCATAAAATCCGACTAATCGATCACAATATTGCCAGTCTCGAATGGTTTGTTCAATACTTGCATTTTTTGCATAAGGAACATTATAAGAAATTCCTCCACCTTCATAGGAAGTCCATCCGGCAGCAAAAGTAATTTCGGCAAGCAATCTTGCATCAGGGGTTCCGTGTCTTGCTTGGATTGGAATGTTAATTGACTCTTGAACTAATCGACAGGCACCAACACCATAGTTTACTGCTGGAAATCCATTTAACATAGCACGACCGGAAGCAATACTTTCTTCAATTCCCTTTTCCGCTTCTTCATATCGATTTAACCTAGTATAACTATCGATAGTTGTTGGTGCAAAATCAGCTCCACATTTTTCTAGATATTGTAATAATTCAATGTGCTTTTCCAAAACTGGAACTCCAGCTCGCGGTTGAATTAAAGTTTTATTTTGATTTTTAGCATCTAAAAGTTTCAGGGCAAAATTTTTATGTCTAGGTAAAGCTTTTAAATATTCTATTGATTTATCTAAATTTAAAAGAGGATCACTTCCTGTATGCCAAGTTGCTAAAACTTTATTTCTTTCTTCTAAAAAGAATTCTAATGACCATTTTTTATTTCTAAGCATTTCGTCCTCCCACTAATTTGACCATTCTTTTTTTCATTATTTGTAAAGCCTGTACCGGTCTTTCAATCATCAATAGTCCCATTGATGAAAATATATAATCTTTATCTAATAAATACTCAGGATTGATCGGCCTTAATTCATCTAAGTTATTATCTCGTGAAACACTATGGTTTAATATTGCAATTGGCTCTTTAGAATTAACAATAACTCCTCCAGTACCAATTACATACAATACATCAGATAGATCTTTACCGGTTTGAATGTAGTTTGTTCCCACAGGAGAATACATTTCTCTAATCGTTCCTGAATGTCGAGAAATCGCATATTCAACACATAAACTCGCTATTAATTGATCAATAAATATATCGTTTGGGCTTGTTGGAATCCATTCATAATTATTCATTCGCCACTTAGCCTCTTTAGTTAAATTAACATTGTATTGTTCTTCCATGCGCTTAACTATTTGTGCTGGAGCTGATTCAACAGCACCTGGTGCTGAGTGACGCATACCAACATTAGCTTCAACTGTACGTTTAGCATAATCTTCTTCCATTCCTTGAAAAATTACTCCGTGTTTAATAATTGGATTGCACATAGAGTATATATCAGTCGTGGCCCCTCCAATATCAATTACTACTAATTCTTTTAATCCTGGTTCTTCAAAATATCCTTTTGATAATAACTCAGCTGCATTTAAAACTGATTTAGGCGTTGGAATAATATCATTATCAATTTTTTCTAAAAATCTAGTAATCCCTTTAGCTTCAATAATTTGATTTAAAAAAATTTCTTCTATTTTTTGCCTAGCAGGTAAAATATTTAAACGAATTAATTTTAGGCATAATATTATCAATAATATGCCCATTTGTAACATTATAATTAGTAAAAATATCTCGAATTTGATCTTGAGCTGCCTTATTACCGGCATAAATAATTGGTATGTTTAATTTTGCTTGAGCTAATGCTAGTGCATTATGGATCGGAATATGTTTATTTCCGCCATCAATTCCACCAGCTAACAAAATAATATCTATTTTCTTATTTTTAATTTCTTCAATTTCACTACGGGTAATTTCACCAGAAATTACCATCTCAACTCTTGATCCCGCACCTAAACATGCTCTCTTGGCAACTTCTACTGTTAACTCTTCAACAATTCCAATTGCTGCCATCTTTAATCCACCGGCTGCTGAAGAACATGCAAAAATACGATCAAATTTAAGTTCATGACCGATTTTTTGATACAACTTCAACAATGCTTGTTGATATCCAATATTAATATCTTCTTCAATTGTCGTTTGATAAGAAGAGGTGGCAATAATATCCGGAATATCAACATCAACCGCAGTCAGCTTAGTTAGTGTCGATCCAAAATCAACTAATAAATAATATCTCATTTATCCTCATAAACTCCTAAATCTTGAGCAATTACATCTAAACATTCTTCGATCGGTTTGCCCGGTGGAAAGACCCGATCAAATCCCATGGCATGAAAATCTCTTTTCAACATCTTCAAAATTTTGTTTTCCAACAACAATATTTCCACCAACATACAAAATGGTATTACCAATTCCGGCTTCTACCATTTTTTCTTTCATTCCACGACAATCAATTTCGCCATGCCCATATAATGACGAAACCATAATCATATCTGCATCTGATTCAATTGCAGCATTTAATGAAATCTTCTTGTGGTGATAAGACTCCAATATTAACAACGTTATATCCTTCTTTTTTAAGAGTATATTCAATAATTTTGTTGCCAACTGCATGCACATCAGCCCCAATAACGCCAATTACAATCGTTTTATCACTTTTTTTCATCAATGACACCCCTTTAAAATAAAAAATATCAAACTAAAAAAGTTTTGATATCTATAATCCTGATTATGATTAAAAATTAAGTAAATAATACTAAATATCCTTTTAATCATTTAAGACATATAACATTACTTAAATTATTAATCATTTTATCTTGCCTCTTACATCAAATCCATTTTATCATATTTTTATATAAAAATATAGATAATGGGGATAATTCACATGTTTTGCGACAAGATTTGTTGTTAATAAGTTTATAATCGAAAATTATGTTATTATTTAACGGAATTTTCTTTTAATTCTTTTAAAAACTCAAAGAAAATAGTTTTGGTAACTCTCGCATCATCAAGAGCATTATGTCGTTGTGGTTTAATCTGGTTTTCCGGGAAATATGTTTGATATGCTTTAAATAAACCAATGTCTTGGTTAATATTAAAATAATCTTTGTGTAAAACTAGTAAATTGAAAAAATCATTCTCATTAGTTAATGGAATTAAATCATTTATTTTGTAAGAGTCGTCCAAGGCAATAATATCATTTTTCCCCCAAACTACAATTTTAGGCGCATAATGATTCATGATTTCTTTTAGATCTAAATAAAAATGTTCATATTCTTTACCGCCTTTAATAAACTCATCTAAATCTAAATTTAAAAATTTAATAGTTCTAATAGAAGGCCTTTTATTCTTTGGCAAAACAAAATAATTACGTTCTAAAATTTCATTTCCCTTATCATCAGTTAAGATGGCACCAAATTGAATAATTTCAGCAGTAAACGATTCCTTAGGATTATATTCTGGCATGGTCATTTCAAAATCCAAAAACAAATAATGATTATATTGCGTTATAACTTTTGTCATATCATCTCTTAATATTTCAAGATCATATAATAGGCGATAAGGATTTAATTTCTCAATTCGATGAAAATAACTTACTTGGTAATGTTTCATTTTATTAATTGATTTATAAAAATCATTAATCTCAAAATCAACTAAGTAACCAATATCTAAATAATCACTAAAAATACGTTGTAAGCTTTTCGTTAAATAAAACCCAACTTTTTGACCATTAATTATGCAATAAAATGTATCTTTCTTTTTATCAACATCATAAATTAAATATTTCATTTCAGTTCCTCTTTTATCTTTTTAGCTAACTTTAATGAAAATCCAAGTTTAACTATCTCATCAATTGTTGCCTCTTTAATAGCTTCAATAGTTCCAAAATGATTAATCAGTTTTTCTTTTCGTTTAATACCAATTCCTTTAATTCCGTCAAGTGGAGATTTAAAGGTTTCTCTAAATCGGACTTGACGATGAAAAGTTATTGCGAAACGATGAACCTCTTGGCTAATATTTAAAAAGAATTTGTACAAAGTACTATTTTTTGACATAATAATTTGCTCATTATTATAGATAATTAATTCAAATTCATGCTTTTTATTTTTTTTCATTCCAGCAACTAAAATGTCTAATTTTAAATCTTCAATTATGCTTAAAGCCGCATTAACATGCCCTAATCCACCATCGATTAATATCAAATCAGGTAACATCTTATCTTCCATTAATAGACGATAATATCTACGATAGACAACTTCTTTGATTTGTTGATAGTCATCTTGATTAGCAGTCTTAAGATTAAATTTACGATATCCTTCCTTAAAAAATCATGATTTTTATAAACAATCATCGCTGAAACTGGTGATGTCCCAAAGAGTTGTGAGTTATCAAAAGCTTCAATATAATTAATTTCTTTTCCAAAAAGTTCATATAAACTTTTCTCAATTTCTAAATTAATATCTTCACGATGTTGATAAATTTTAAAGTAATTTTCCAAATTCTCTTTTGCATTTTGATATGCTAGATCAACCATTTTCTTCTTATCTCCAATTAACGGAATCATTGCTTTTTTCTTATATCTAATTTCTAAATCTTCAATCTTAAATTGATTTGAAAATAATAATTCATCAACATAAAGGTGATCCAAATATAACTGATCAATATAATTTAAAGTTGTTTCATATGGATCTCCAATATATGAAAAGATCGTTTGATATGTATCAGTAATTGAACCATTTCTCATTAATAAAATCTGAATGGCAATATTTTCTTCATTATATGCATAAGCAATAATATCGCGATCTTTTAAATCGGCTAAGCTAATAATCTGTTTTTCTGAAGTGGTATTAATATGATTAATCATTTCTTTGTATTCATTAGCTTTTTCAAATTCTAATTTATCACTTGATTCTAACATTTTTCTAGTTAGCAAATCCAATACCTTCTTCGTATCTCCTTTTAAAAATTTAGTTACTTCTTTAATCATATCATCATATTCTTTTTTTGAAACATCATTAATACATGGTGCTAAACATTGACCTAGATGATAGTATAAACAAGGTTTTTTGGGAATAATTCTACACTTTCTAAACGGATAAATTTTATTTAATAAATCAACTGTCATTCTTGCACTATATCCATTAGGATAAGGGCCAAATCCTTTTTCAGTTGGAATATTAGATCTAAAGACGATTAATCTGGGATAATCATCTTTAGAAAAAGTAATATAAGGATAGCTTTTGTCATCAACAAGTTTAATATTATATTTTGGTAAATATCTCTTAATTAAATTAATTTCTAAAATTAACGATTCTAACTCATTGTTAGTAATTAAATAGGAAAAATCTCTTATTTCAGAGATTAATAAAGTCGTTTTTTCATTATGGGCACCAACAAAATATGACTTAACACGATTTCTTAAATTTTTGGCTTTACCGACATAGATAACTTCATCGTCTTGATCCTTCATTAGATAGCAACCTGGTTTATCAGGTAAAAGCGATAATTTATTTTTAAAATTCAATTATTTCACCACTTTTATTTTATCATGAAAACAAAAAAAGAAGGGGAAATCCCTTCTTATTGAGTAACAACTATCGTTTGTGGTCCCTCAAAGCCACGCTTTTCTAAATACTCATATAGTGCAATTCTAATTTCTCTTTCAACACCAATATGACTGGCTGGTGCAGTAATTGCAACAACTCTAAATGTGTATGCGATTAATGATGTTTCAACAAGTCCTGAAAACTTAGGTCGATCAAATAAATTAGGATTATCACTTTCATATGTCTCACAAAAATTTAAAATAGCTTCTCTAACATCTTCAACTAATACTTTATTAGATAGTTGGATATCAATAACTGCAGTTGAAGTATCACGAGATCGATTAATAACACTATTAATTTTTCCGTTATTAATAATGAAATAATCGCCTCTCCAATTTTCAATTTTAGTAGTTCTTAATCCTATTTCTTTAACTGTCCCTAAGAAACCATTAATTTCTACCATTTCACCAACACTATAAGTATTTTCAAAAATATTAAATAATCCACTGATAAAATCTTTGATGAACTCTTGAGAACCAAAAGCAACAGCAACACCAACAATTCCAGCACCAGTAATTAATGGAATCACATTAATCCCAAAACCGTCTAAAATAATGATAATGACAATCACCCAAACGATACTGGCCACAATTTTGTAAGTCGCACGAGAAATTGTTTCAGCGCGCTTAGTAATATCTACATATTGATAAGGCGAATCACCTTTAACTTCAGAGATTAATGCTGCATTTAAATCGCCAATGGATTTTTTTCCACCAGTGACTCTAAGTTTCTCAAGTCTTTCTTCTTCATCTTTAACTTTTTTAAGTCTTCGTTTCATCGCTCGATTAACAAGCTTTTTAAAAACAAACAATCCTAAAACGGTAATGGCAATCATAAACACCGCAAAAACGGCACCAATCAAAATATTGGTAAATCCTGGACTTATCCCTAATCCACCATTATAGCCAGTAATATTACCATCATTATCAAAAGTTGGCTTTCCTTGCAAATATTCCCTTAAAAATTCAAATAATTTCATTGTATCACCTTTATTTTCGAATAAAAAAGGAGAAACTCCTTTTTATTCAAACTCAATTTCAACGTTGCCAGCAATAATTTCTTCTAATGCTTGGCCAACACTCTTAACACATTTAGCATTGTCAACTTTAATCTCATGCTTTTCAATTAACTTAGCAGTTTTAGCCGCCGTATAAGCTAATTTATATTTGGAATCGATTTTCTTTAATAAATCATCGATTGAAGGATATCTCATTCCATCATCATTTCTCATTTTATTTACCCTCCATTAATTCTACATATTTATGAATTGTTCTTTCAGTTCTTGCGTGTTCTGCTCTAATGATTGCCATAATTCTATCGGCAGCATTATTAACTTCATCATTAACAACAATATAATCATATTTATATGCTAGTAAATATTCACTTTCAGCTTTATTAATTCTTTCTTGTAACTCATTTACCGATTCAGTACCCCTAGATTTCAAGCGGTTAATCAACGCATCTTTTGACGGCGGAACTAAAAAAATAAATACTCCATCTTTCATTTGACGTCTAACTTGAAGTGCACCATCAACTTCAATTTCTAAAACAACTTGCATCCCTTCGTCTAATAATTCTTCAACTTTATCTTTTGGTGTTCCATAGTAGTGACCAACAAAGTTAGCCCACTCTAAAAATTCTCCATTTTTAATTTTTTCTTCAAAAACTTCTTTGGTGACAAAATAATAATCAACACCATCTTTTTCATTATCGCGAGGTTTTCTAGTTGTCATAGAAACAGAATAAACTAAATCTTGTCCAGGCATGTCGAACAAAGCTTTTCTTACTGAGCTCTTACCAACACCCGATGGACCAGAAATGACTATTAGCAATCCACGTTCATTTAGCTTCATTTAATACCCCCAAAACGTATTTATTATATTATAATATATAATTTATAAACTAACAAGAAAAAAATAATAAAAAACGCTTTCAATGGCTTAAAAACGCAATAAATAGGTATTTTGACTACTTTACCTTCTCTTTTAGATTAATAAATTTATTTAACTTAGCGTTAAATACAAATATTTTCATCTGATTTCAATTTAATCTATTAATAGTTATTTTTCTTGACATATTTCAATACTTTTGATAATCTATATTAGCAATACAAGTGGACGTAATATAACGGTTATTATACGTGCTTGCCAAGCATGAAATGGGGGTTCGATTCCCCTCGTCCGCTCCAGATAATTTTTACGGCTTTCTAGCCGTTTTTTATTTATCTAGTTCTTTCTCATAAAGTCTTTAACTGATAACATGATATAATTATCATAGGTGATTATTTATGATTCGGCTTGGAACTATAATTGATAAAAATAGTGTTTTATCTATCTATGAAGATGCTAAAACTTTTATTCGTTCTTATGATTCTCCTCAATGGCAAAATGGTTATCCTAACTTGGATACCTTTAATAACGATCTTCAAAATAATCGGTTGTATGTTTATGAAATCGATAATAAAGTAGTCGCTTGTGCCTCATTTTATCAATATGATAATGACTATGATCATATTTATGAGGGGAATTGGTTAACTAGCGATACCAAATATATAGCTATTCATACCATAGCCACATTAAAAGATTACCACGGTCAAGGAATTAGTAATAAATTTTTCAATTATGTATTTGATAATTTTGATATTAATTCAATTAGAATAGATACTCACGAATTAAACATACCAATGATTAAAATGTTAACAAAATCCGGATTTCATTATTGTGGTATTGTTTATCTTGGTAATAAGTTAGAAAATAAAAGATTAGCATTTGAAAGGTTAAAAAAATGAAGGCAATTAGAAAAATAAAGTATATTTTACTAATTTTAATCGCAATAATGATTGGAGTTGCTGTCGCTGCAATTACCCATAATCATGATGTGAAAAGCCCTTGGTGGGGTCATTTACTGGTGGTTATTGGTTCAATTTTTTTAACATTAACCATTCATGAACTTGCTCATGCTTTTACTTTTAGCATTCAAAAAATAAAGATTAAAGCGGTCTATCTTTTTATGTTTATGTTCATTCGAAAGGGTAGAATTTTTACATTAAAAATTAATCCTAAATTACTTCTATTAGGTGGTGGTTTGGTCGTTCCTTTAATGCCACCCGTGACCAATGATCAAGAACTAGAAGATATCGGCAAGAAATTAGCTAAAGCATTAATAGCCGCTCCAATTACTTCAATAGTTTTTGGATTTTTAACTTTTATTATTTTTATGATCATACTACTTTTTAGTAATAATTTTACATTCATTAGTTTAATGATTACTGCCACTATCGTTATTTTACTTTTAACTGTGTTAGTAATCGTTGCTTCTAGTGCTAGCAACGAACAAGCTGCAGGAGATTTTGTTGCTTTTCAAAAAGTGAAAAATGATCGCGACTATTTGATTCAAATAATATCTTCTTACATCGTTTTCAATCCTGAAGCTGAAGTATTAAGTAAGGATTATTTACTTAATAAAAAAATAGATTATATGTTAGACAAGGGGTTAAGTTACAATTTAATTACTTATTCTTACTTAATAGACTATTTAGAAGGTGTGATATTTGAAAATAAATTAAGAAATGAAAGCTTAGATAATCAAATCTTTTGTTTAAATAAGAATATCTTAAGCCGATCAAATGAGGGCATCTCAGTTTTATTTTTAATATCTTATCTTCATTATCTTTCTGGTGATGATGATAAAACTTTTGAATTGTTAGATTATATTAAAAATATCAAACACCCTAAAGTATCTCAAAAATATTTGGAGCATGAATTAAAAAGAGCTTATCACTTATTAAATATTAGTGATGAAACAGAATTTTTAAAAAGTTATCACGATATTGAACTAGGTTTAAATTGGATTTTTGCCCCATTATTTGATAATAAAGATGGAAACTTATTAAATATCAAACTTAAAAAAGGGATAAAAATTCCTAAAATTAACTTTTATAATAAACTTTAATTGATTAAAATTTAATAAAAAACAGAACCCAATGACAAGGTTCTGTTTTTAATAAGATTAACGATGGTGCCTCCAACGAGAATCGAACTTGTATTTCAGCATTACCATTGCTGCGTTTTACCACTAAACTATGGAGGCAGTTTCTTGCATTAATATTGTATCAGTTATTTAAAACCTTTTCAATCATTATAAATAAATAGATATCAATAATAAAACTTTTATCATCTATTATTTTAAATAAATTAAGATTATTTTCTCTATTAATTGTTATTTATTATAAAGTGTGCTAATATTTATCTAGGCAGATTTTGCTTAATAAATAAAGGAGTATTTTTTTAAATGACAGGAACTGTAAAATGGTTTAATAGCGAAAAAGGATTCGGCTTTATTTCTGCTAATGGAAAAGATGTATTTGTACACTTTTCGCAAATTATGGCAGATGGCTTCAAAACTTTAGCTGAAGGAGACCAAGTCAAATTTGAAATTAAAGACAGTGATCGCGGCCCACAAGCTGTAAACGTTGTTAAACTTTAAGATAATAATTTGAAACAAAAAAGGACTAGCCAAGTCCTTTTTTCTTACGATTAATTTCTTGTAATTTATTATTAGTTATAACCCTGTCGCTTGTTTGTTTAAATTTAATAACTTTATTAACTAATTCATCTATATCATATTCAACTTGTCTGTGATAATAAATGTTATTTTCATTAAATTTTCGGTGTGGGATATACTTCTTAAGTTGCAGTGTAAAATCATCAGTTAATAAGAGTGAAATCCGTGTTTGGAAGGCAAAGGTTTTTTCATTAGATAAACCATTAACACCATAATAATAATGGTTATTATTTCTTCCAACTAATTCTAGGACAGTTCGATATAAATCAATTTGTGATCTAACCAGCGGTTGTCTACCTTTTATTAATCCTGATTTAATTTCTCCTGTTGAAGTATCATCCGGTGCATAAATTAAAGCTGGAACCTTATATAATTCTTCCCAAATCTCTAAATCAGTTAAATTAGGATTATCTAAAATAACTCTCATATCTTGAGGTGAAAAGCCAGTGCCATGATCAGCATAAATGACATAAATTGTATTTTCCAACTCTTTAGCCATATCAATTATCATTTTGAAAATATCATTATAAAATTGTAAGTAATTCAAATAATCTAAAGTAACATTACTAACTTTAAGGTCATTTTTTGTTACTACTGGATGATCTTCATATGGATTGTAATAATATGGAGTATGAGGGTGGATTGTAATTGGATATAAGAAATGCTTTTGATTTTCATTTGATTTTTCTTTAGCTTTAATCTTAACCCATTCAAATAAGTCTTTTTCACCAACCCAAGGACTATTTGGATTTGGCTCTAAATTATCTGGGAATGCGTCAATGGCGTTAACATTACCAATTTTATCAGGTAATTTTTTTTCAGTAAAGTGATAAAATTCATCTAATTTAAGCATTCCTGGGTGCGAGTTTTCACGATTATAAAATTGACGATTATCAGCATGAAATGAAGCCGCATAATAGTCATCTCCAATAGCTTGTGGTAATGGGTTTAACTCATAATCAATCATCTTGCGATAAGCATTTTGCGATAATATATCGTAGGCAGTAATTTTTCTTGGATAAACTTCACTACCATATTGCCAATACATTAAATTATTCCCTTGGGTATATAATCCGGTAATGCTAATAATTTCAGCATCACTAGAATTCCCAATTCCAACCGTTGAATAAAAGTTTTCAAAGAAATAAGACTCATTTATTAACTGTTTAAAATATGGTAATAAATTCATTTCCTCTAAAAATGAACTAGATCCGTCAACTAAAAAAGTATTTAAGGTTTCTAGTTGAATATAAATGACATTTTTACCTTCAAAAATTCCATTTAAACTAGTAACTTCACCTAATTTATCACTTAATGTTACCGTAGGAGCATTACTCAATAATAGATTATTACTATGAGTCTCACCAAAAAAATTAGTATATTCGTTAACATTTTTATCATAAGAAGCAAATTCATCTATAATCTCATCATTAATAGTATAATCATCAGCCCATTCAAAACCGATAATATCATGGAAGTAAAAATTATATAACCCTGTTATCTGCAATCCATATAAAGGTCTTTCATGATTTAAATCCCAATTTTTGCGAGCATATTTATATGTTAAGTTAATATGACCAAAACTTAGTAATAGTAATCCGATAACACTAGCAAAAACTAACTTAGTATTTTGGAAAAGTACTTTCGTATCAATCGTTTTCTTATAAATACCTCTAGGTTTATCTTTTAAGAATATCAAGTAAGTAATTAATAATACGATGAAACTAATAAATAAAATAATTCGATATTCAAAAAATAAATCAGTAAATGTCACAGTGGCAATAGAAAGTGTAATATCGGAACCAGCATGTTTAATAAAAGTAAAATCTTTAAACAAAAATGGAGCTTGATAATACCTAATATTTACATATATCAAATATGAAAACAAATTTAAAAAAAAGGAAAGAATAGTTAAAACTATCATCCTTGTATAAGCCTTTTTACATATCAAAAACACAACCATCACTATTAAAAACAGTACAATTAAATTCCCTACAAGAGAGCTAATTACGGTTATTGGAGTAACAGTAAAAGAAATTAAAAACTTATTTAATGATTCAGTTGTAACAAAATAAGTTCCAATCAGATTCGTTAAGATAAATAGTGTTGTGAAAATTATTAGTTTTTTCTTAGTGCTCATAAGAACTTGTCTCCTTGCCGTATTTTAATTGTATCATAACTGCAACAAAATTGCCATTATACACGCAATATGTAATACCTAAACAATGATATTTAATCAATTACCGCTTGCAAATATTACTACATAGAGATTAATTTATGTTATATTATTATCATAATTTAATTTTTTTATTAAAAAGTTTTTTTATTGTGATATAATCTTAATAATAAGGGAGTTGGTTACTATGAATAAAAGTATCTTGGAGTTAGAAAGAAAAGATTATCTAACAAATATCAAGGGACTAGTCAATAACAAGCGCTATGAGCAAATGCAAGAGAGATTTAAAGTAGTTTATACTTTTGATGCGATTTCTATGCAAGGAACCAATAAAGCTAGCTTAGATGATGTCAAAAAAATCATCACTGGTGAACAAGTTCCAGGTTGTAGTGAGCGTGAAGTAAAAGAAATAGTTAATCATTATAAAGCGATTAACCATGTGTATCAAATGGTCAAAAATAATGTGGAAATGAGTGAAGATGTTATTAAAGATCTTCATGAAATTTTAACCGAAGGAATTTTAAATGGTGGTAATTATCGTAATGTTAATATCAGAATACCTGGTGCTACACATCAACCGCCTGATTATATAAAAGTTTATGACCGCATGAAAAGATATTTTTATACGCTTGATAATTATCAAGATAACAATATTGAAAAAGCAGTATTTGCTCATGCTGAATTAGCTAAAATTCATCCATTTTTAGATGCTAACGGTAGACTTGCCAGATTAGTAATGAACTACTATTTAATGAAGGAAAATTATTTAGCGGTAACAATGCCTGCTAATTTGAAAAATAAATATATTGAAGTTTTAGAATGTTTCAAAGTTGAAAAAGATATTAAACCGTTTGTCAACTTTATTGAGGAATTGCTCTTACAAAGATATCAAGAATTAAATGAAGAACTAAGTGAAAGGTGATTTAAATCACCTTTTTCTTTGATTTTTATAAAATCGGTTATAATAGATATGATCGATTATGAAACTAGAAACTTTTAAATACCAATTATCATCATTTATACGCTATACCGGAGATGCATTTATCTATCCGTTTTTAGCATTATATTTAAGATCTATTGGTCTAGAAAATAGTCATGTTGGTATGATTATGATGATCTTACCATTGGTGGCTATTTTTGTTAATCCAATTTGGTCTAAATTTTCAAAAAATATCAATTATAACCGGATATTTATCCGAATACTAACAATAATTGAAGCTATTGCAGTAATTATTTTAGTTAATATTGGAACTAATATCGGGTTAATTTTATTGATTATTTTTATTATTGGCGTTGCTGGTCAACCATTTTATATATTATTTGATAGTTACACTGTTACATATGCCCATATTAATGATATTCCCTATTCAAAAATTAGAATTACTGGAACTTTAGCTTATGCAATAACAGTAATTGTTTCTGGAATTACCGCTTCTTATAGTTATAAATTGGCTTTTTATATTGGATCTGGATTATTTGTCTTAACTTCGCTCATTATTAACTTTATTAAACCCCTAGATATTAATCCTAATGATACATTATCACAAAAGCCAGTCCCTAAAGAACTCTTGCGTAATAAGCCATACTGGAAATATGTGTTTGTTGTAACATTTACTTTAACGGCAATGTTTATTTTTGATACATATTTACCAACATTTTTAAAAGATATCTATCTTATTACCGAGTTTCAGTATGGACTAATTGTTTCTGCTTATATTTTTGTGGAGTTATTTCTTCTTATTATATTTCATAAATATGGGAAAAATATTCCTCATATCTACTTTTATATAGCTATGATTTTATCATTAATCATTAGATACGGCACTTACGCCCTATCGAGTTATATTCATATCCCGCTAGGAATAATTATTGCGATAACGATGTTGCGCAGTGTTCCAATTTCAATTTCAATTTATATGATGATGGAACAAATATCAAAATTAGTTAAACCTTATAATGTCACTTTAGCAACTATTTTAATGGGATCGGTTCGTTCTGCGTTTAATACAATCTTCGTTTTACTTGGCGGATTTTTAACTACGAATCCAGAAAATTATAAGTATTGGTTCTTCATGGGGATTGGTTTTACTTTATTATCGCTTATATTTATTGACTACAAAAGCAGTATTAAGGCTGAAAATATGATAAACTATTAAGTGGTGATGAAATGTTAAAACCAGGAGAAATACAGCCATTAAAAGTATTAAGAAAAACTGATATTGGTTATATGTTAGTAACCCAAAATAAAGATGAAGTTTTTTTACATAACAATGAAACAAATTTCAAAGATTTAGAAATTAACTCTTCAGTTAATGCTTTTCTGTATTACGATAATAAAGGGCGCTTAGCTGCTACTCTTTTTAAACCAATTATTACTAAAGATCAACAAGGATGGTTAAGAGTGAGCGGAATTAACCAAAACTTAGGTGTCTTTTTAGATAATGGAATTAACAAAGATATTTTATACTCAAAAGACCATTTACCAAATAATATAAAATTATGGCCCAAAGTTGATGATTATTTATATATTAAACTAGAAGTTTTGAAAAACTTTATGGCGATTAATGGTAATCACCGCAAGATGGAAAATTTTAATCAAGGAGATAAAATTAAGGCTAGAGTCATCAAAATAAGTGAAGATGGGATAACCTTGTTAACAAAAAATTTAACTTCAATTTTTGTAAAAACTACTAATTTAAGACGAATATATCGTATTGGTGAAGAAACAGATGTCATCATCAATTATCGCCATAACGAATATTATAGTGGTCAATTAACATTACAAAAAGAAAAACAAATGTTAAATGATGCCGAAATAATTTTAAAATATTTAGAATCATCTGGTAAAATGAAATTGAATGATAAATCATCTCCCGATGAAATTCAACAAGTATTTAATATGAGTAAAAAAGCTTTTAAACGAGCATTAGGAACATTATACAAAAATAGAAAAATAGATTTTATTAACGATGAAACTATATTAAAAAGGTGATAGATATGAATAAAGAAAAATTAGTTAAAGATGTTACATCACGTGATGAAGATTTTGCCAAATGGTACACCGATTTATGTGTTAAAGCTGAATTAATGGACTATTCAAATGTTCAAGGATTTATTATTTATCGTCCTTATGGATATGCCATTTGGGAACAAATTCAAAATTATTTAAATCAAGAGTTTAAAAAAACCGGACACCAAAATGTATATTTACCATTAGTGATACCAGAATCACTTTTTCAAAAAGAAAAAGATCATATTGAAGGATTTGCTCCCGAGACAGCAATCATTACTACTACCGGTGAAGATGATCTTTCTGAACGACTAATTGTCAGACCAACTTCTGAAGTTTTATTTGCTGATCATTACGCTAAAATAATTAAATCTCATCGTGATTTACCAGTTTTATATAACCAATGGTGCAGTGTAGTTAGATGGGAAAAAACTACCAGACCATTTTTAAGAGGTAAAGAATTTTTATGGCAAGAAGGTCACACTGCTCATGCTACTAAAGAAGAAGCGATGGCTGAAACCTTACAAATGTTAAATATCTATGATAATTTAGGAAAAGAATTATTGGCAATTCCATTCGTTACCGGAAAGAAAACCGATAAAGAAAGATTTGCAGGTGCTGATGAAACTTATACTATTGAAGCACTTATGCACGATGGAAAAGCGTTACAATCTGGCACTTCTCATTACTTTGGAAACGGCTTTGCAAAAGCGTTTAACATTTTATATCAAGATGAAAATAATCAAGAAAAACCAGTCTATCAAACCTCTTGGGGAGTTACAACTCGTTTAATCGGAGCCGTAATTATGGTTCATGGAGATGATGAGGGATTGGTCCTTCCACCACGATTAGCACCGATTCAAGTTGTCGTAATTCCAGTCCAAAATCAAAAAGATGTCGTCATTAATCATATTCCAAAAGTTGAAGAAATTTTAAAGGAAACTAACTTAAGATATAAAATTGACAATAGTGATCGCCGACCTGGATGGAAATTTAGCGAGTATGAAATGAAAGGCGTGCCCTTAAGAATTGAGTTTGGTCCACGCGATATTAAAGAGGACCATGTTATAGTCGTTAAAAGAAATACTAGAAAAAAATTAATAGTTCCACTTAAAGACTTAGCTTCTACTCTTCCTATATTAATCAATGAAATTCATGATGAAATGTATCAAAAAGCAAAATCTCATTTGGATTCAAATATTCGAGTAGCAACAACCTACGATGAATTTAAACAACATCTTGAATTAGGCGGATACGTTAAAATGAGTGTTCATGGTGAAGAAGGCGAACTACTTGTTAAAGAAGATACTGGAGCCTCCGCTAGAGTTATTGTAGAAGGCGATTTAGTTACTAAGGTTTGTCCAGTAACTAATAAAGAAGCAAACATTACCCTATTATTTGCAAGAGCTTATTAATCAATATATTTTTATCGAAAAGAGGTTGCACTAGGCAACTTCTTTTTCTTATTAATAAGTCTATTCGGTCACTTATATCTTTAAGATTTTCGTTTTATCCAATAAAAGAACAATTATTTTAAGTAAATTATAATTCCGAGTTTATAATTGTTTTTATAAACTTACAGTTTATGTTATAATTTATATATAAAGTGTAAACGTTTTAGCATTTAAAATATACTATTTAGAAAGGAGAGCATACAAACATTTTTAAGATGTATTAAGTATGCAAATGGTTAAATGAAAGACTATCAATCAAAACAAATTCGTAACATCGTCGTTATCGGACACCAAGGTTCAGGTAAAACGACACTTACAGAATCAATGCTATATGTTGCTAAAAACATCAGCAAAAAAGGCGAGGTTGAAAAAAAGAGTACAGTTTCCGACTTCATGCCTGAGGAGCAACAAAGACTTTCAAGTTTATCGACATCATTAATCCCTGTGGAATATGATGGTTATAAACTTAATTTTTTAGATACTCCTGGTAATGATGAATTTGTTGGTGAACTTCATCAAGCATTAGCCGTTGTGAAAGGCGCTGTAATTATTATTGATGCCACTAGTGGTGTTCAAGTAGGAACCGAAAGAGTATGGAAAGAGGTTCGTAAAAGAAAAATTCCTACCGTTATTTTTATCAATAAAATGGATAAAGAAAACATTAAATTTGATGATTTATTAAAAGAAATTGAAGAAAAACTAGGCAGTGAAGCAGTTCCTTTTGCGATTCCAATTGGAAAAGAAGATAATTTTGAAGGATATGTCGATGTTGTTGATATGAAAGGTTATTCTTTTACTTCTGGTAATAGAACTGAAGTTGAGGTATATCCAGATAATCAAGCTCGTGCCGAAGAATTAAATACCATAATTTTAGAAGCAGTTGCTTCTACTAGTGAAGAATTATTAGAATTATACTTCTCTGGTGAAGAAATTACTAAAGAACAAATGTCTCAAGGCTTAAAAAATGCGATGATTAATGGTGAATTAGCTCCAATTATGATCGGTAGTGCTACTAAAGATATTGGAGTTCAAACATTGTTAGACATGATGATTAACTACTTGCCAAGTCCTGATTCATTAAAACCACTTAAAGGTGTTAATCCGCGTACTAATGAAGAAGTCGTAAGAAACACCAACGATAATGACCCTTTTTCAGCTTACGTTTTCAAATCATCAGTTGACCCTTTCCTAGGTGTAATCAACTTAGTTAAGGTAAACTCTGGAACATTAGTTCAAGGTCAAGACATTGTTGTAACTAATCGTGGTGAATCTAAAAAGGTTGGACAAATGTTTGGTTTAAGAGGAAAGAACCAATTACCAGTTGAAAAAATTCACGCTGGTGATATCGTTGCAGTTAATAAATTAGATTTATTTACTGGTGATACTTTAAGTGATCCTAGAAGTCAAGTTTTATTTGAACCAGTTCCAATTGTTACTCCTGTTATCTATGTAGCGATTGTTCCTAAAAATCGCCAAGACGAAGATAAAATTTCAGGAGCACTTCAACGCTTAAACTTAGAAGATCCGACTTTTGAGATTAGAAGAAATAAAGAAACTTCTCAATTATTAGTTGGTGGCCAAGGGATGACCCACTTGACATATATTTTAGACAAGATGAAATCAATGTTTAAAGTTGATGTTGATGTTGAAGACCAAAAAATTGTTTATCGTGAAACTATTACTAGAAAAGTTGAAGCTGAAGGTAAACATAGAAAACAATCAGGTGGAGCAGGACAATATGGACATGTATTTATTAGATTTGAACCAAGTCAAGAAACTTTTGAATTTCACGAGGAAATTTTCGGTGGTTCCGTTCCTAAAAACTATCACCCTGCTGTTGAAAAAGGATTACAAGAAACTTTTGAACGCGGACCACTAGCTGGATTCCCAGTTGTTCAAGTTAAGGCAACCCTCTACGATGGATCATATCACTCAGTTGACTCGAATGAAATTTCGTTTAAAATGGCAGCAGCCCTTGCCTTTAGAGATGCTGTCGCTAAAGGTGCTGGAGCAACTATTCTTGAACCAATTATGAAAGTAAGCGTAACAATTAAAGACCAATATGTTGGGGATGTCATGGGTGACATCAATAAACGTCGTGGTCGCGTCTTAGGAATGGATCAAGGTCAAGGTGAACAAATTATTAATGCGGAAATTCCTGAAGCTGAAATCGTGAAATATGCGATTGATTTAAAAGCGATGACTCAAGGTTCTGGCTCATTTACTAGAGAATTTTTACGTTATGAGGAAGTACCGGCTCATCTAATCGATAGAATTATCCAAGAATATAAAGAGTAATCTAATTTAGTGCACCTATTATTATATAGGTGATAATCGTGAAATGTTTAAAATGTAATGAACCAATAATTATTAATAAAACTTTTAAAAATATTTTTGATATAAAATATCAAGCCCTTTGTAATAAGTGTGAAAGACAGTCGATTTATAACTATTATTATGAAGTTATACCTATTAATAGTGGTGTGATCCACCATTATTATTTAAAATCTAAAATGATTACTGCCGAACCACAAATTGATCAATTTTTATTAGAAAACTTTTACAAATTTGCTTTATTTAAAAATTTACCTATCTTATATTTTGATACATTCACCGAAGAAATATATGAAATGCTAGACACCTTTAATATAGGTGACCTATTAATCATAACTATCAATTAAGGAGGTTAAGTTATGAACTTTGAAGTATTAGGAAAAGGCGGATTCGTGCCTAGTAAGCCAATTGTTGATTATGCTGAAAAAAGGATGGCAAAAGTAATTAAATTACTTGGCGAAGAAAATATTAATGATGTCCGTGTTCTTTGTAAAGTATACAAAGACCACCACAAAGTTGAAATTACAGTCTTCGCAAAAGAACTAGTATTAAGGGCGGAAACACCAGAATTTGATATCTACGCTGCAATTGATAAATCAATTGATCGCTTAGTCAGACAAATTCATCGTCACCGCGAAAAATTACAAAACCATCTTGATAAAACTAAATTTGGTGAATTTACTCATCAAGAATTAGATGTTGAATCATTAGAAAAAGAGGTTTTAGCTTCACAATTAGTGAAAAATAAAAAAATCGAGTTAAGACCAATGACTACTGAAGATGCTATTCATGCGATGGAATTAACTGATCACGACTTCTACATCTTCTTAGATTCTGAAACTGGAAGAACCAATGTAGTTTATCGTCGTGAAGATGGCGATTACGCTGTAATTGAAACTAAACCAATTGAATAAAATTAAAGGGACCGATGGTCCCTTTTTATTTGAAAAAATTTATTTACTTGACACTATTAAATAATTCCTCGACTTTGTTCCAGTCAATTACATGCCAAAATGCTGAAACATAATCCGCTCTACGATTTTGATATTGCAAATAATATGCATGCTCCCAAACATCAATGGCTAAAATTGGTGATCCTAAGTTGAGTGGTGTGTTTTGATTTGGTGTTCCAAGTACTTCTAATTTTCCTTCATGATTAACAATTAACCAAGCCCAACCGCTACCAAACTGTCCTTTCGCAGCATTGTCGAATTTAACTTTCATTTCATCAAATGATCCAAAATCACGGTTAATCGCTTCCATTAATTTGCCTTGTGGTAAAGCGCCATTATTCACTTTTAGCAATTGCCAAAATAATGTATGGTTATAGTGCCCACCACCATTATTGATAACAGTTTGTCTAATATCAGCTGGTATTAAGCTTGGATCAGTTAACATTTCTTCTAACGATAATTTAAATTCAGGGTGTTTCTCTAAAGCAGCAATCAAATTATTAATATAAGCTTGATGGTGTTTAGTATGATGAATTTCCATCGTTCTAGCATCGATGAATGGCTCTAATGCATCATAAGCATAATTTAATTTAGGTAATACATATTTCATTATTTATTTCTCCTTTATTTATAATTTTTATATCTATTATCATTATAATAGATAATTAGAAAAAATACAAATAAATTGCTTTATTGTGAAATTACTCTAAATTGTGATAAAATTAATTATCAATTAATATAGGTATCCATATGAAACAAACACTAATTAAAATAAAAAATATCTTATTTAAAAATTATCCACGAACATTTTTTACCATCTATTTATTATTTGGTTTATTAGGTGGATTTATTTTATGGTTGCCTTTTTCTCATAAAGAACCACTTAATTTTTTAGATGCTCTTTTCATTTCAATTTCGGCAATGTCAACAACTGGTCTAACTCCAGTCAATTTAACTAGTACTTTTACTATCTTTGGTAAGATTGTCATTATGTTAATTATGCAAGTTGGTGGTATGGGAATTTATATGTTAATTGCGAACTTTTGGATATTTAGTGGTAAAAAGATCGGAATTAGCGAACGAGCTATGTTAGCTGCTGAACAAAATGTTATTTCGATTAAAGGAATCATTAAAAATGTAAGACATGTTTTTTTAGTTATGATTTCAATTCAAATACTGTCTTTTATTTTTATGTCAACTTTCTTTTATTTTAGTGAAGCTGTTGGTACTTTAACTGTCGGTGAATCAATTTTAGAGGCGATGTTTTTAACTACCGCCTTATTTATGAATGCTGGATTTGATATTTTTAAAGGTGGTGTCGTTTTTGCCAACTTTTTAGATTATGAACATTATGTAATTATCTTAATTTCTATGTTACTTATTTTTATCGGTGGAGTCGGCTTTATTCCAATTAGTGAAACTATTGATTGGATCAAAGCCAAATTTAAAAAAGAGGAATTTAAATTTTCATATGTTTCTAAATTATTATTTTTCTCTCATTTAGGGCTTTGGCTCTTAGGAGGCATTATGTTTTATTTACTAGAATTTAATGGAATCTTAAGAGATTATACTTTCCTCCAGGGAATAACAGCATCATTTTTTACTTCTATTTCTGCAAGAAGTGCTGGATTTGATATCTTTATTAATAAGATTGGGGCATTAACTCCAGCCTCTAAACTATTTTTAACACTATTAATGTTTATTGGAGCAAGTCCCAATTCTACTGGCGGTGGAATTAGATTAACTACGGCATTATTGGTTGTTGCTGGGATTGTTAAATTTGGACTTAACCGAGCCCAAACTAAAATTGGTAAAAGAGCTTATAAAGAAAACACCGTTTTTAAAGCGATGGTCGCTTTGATTTCGGCGTTATCATTAATTTTAATTGCAGTGTTTATCATCTCTTTAGTCGAAAACGTTAATGTATTCGATGCAACTTTTGAAGTAACATCAGCCTTTGGTACGGTTGGCTATACTAATGGGCTAACTGCTACTGCCGGAATTTTCAGTAAAATAGTCTTAATTATTGTTATGTTTATTGGTAGAATTTCCATTGTTACCATGTTATCAGTCTTTGATTTTAAAAAGCGTAAACAAGAATTCTTACTTACCGAATTTGATTTAATGGTTAGTTAAAATATCATTATTAACTTCATTAATATAAATTGTTTTATAGTTAGTATAAGTTGTTTTAAAAGTTGATGATTTTCTAACTTTACTTACATATCTAACTAAAGTATAATCAACTGGGATATTAGTAGAATATTTATAACTCGAGTAGAAAGCTGCATATTGTGCAGCTTTTTCAATGATTTTAGAAGAAACCTCTCCTTTTATAATGACATGAGCTCCAGTTCCAGCTTTAACATGGAGCCACAAATCATCATTTTTAGCAATTTTAGAAAAAATGTATTCGTTTTGTTTACTGTTTTTTCCAACAAAAATTTGTGCTCCTAAATATTCTAATTTAGTAATATTTGGCTCATCTTTTTTTCTTCTTCTCGAAGTTTTATATTTGTAACCATAATCCGCTAGCAATTCAGCAAAATCATTTAGTTCACTATCATTATTCAAATAATCTAAAGTTTTAGATAGTTCTTCAAAAATGTCTAATCTTATATTGGATTTAATTATCTCATCTTTAACATAGCTAATTCCTGATTTACCTTTTTTATATTGAGCATAAAAATTTTGCGCATTTTCATTTAAAGTTAAATTCACATCTAATGGAATTGAATTAAAGTGAGAAGTTTTTAAATTTAAATCTTGACCTGATCCATAAATTTGATCAGCTATTTCTTTTAAACTAATACTTCTTTCGTGTTTTTTTAAATCTTCTTCTAATTTAATTAATTTATTTTGAATTTTATTAATTTCTGATTTAATAAATCTTTCATATGGTTTTTTATTTACTTTTTTCAATACTTTCAAATCACCAATTAAACTAGATAAAGTATCATAATATTTTAAATGATCAGTATCAAATAAGTTAAACCAATAAAATTGATTATTATCTAAATTTTTAACTGGATTAATCAAATAATTATTTAGATCGGTATTATTACGAGATAAATAACTAGCCAATAACGGTGAAACTCCTAAAAAACGATCTTTAATTTCATCAACTTTTAAATTAGCAGTCAGTTCGTTATTTAAGAGCTTTTTCTCACTTTTATCAAATTCGTATAAAACATTAGGTAAAATTGTCTTTCCTGCTAAATCATGAATTAATCTAAAAGCCGAAATGATTTTATCATTTTCAGTTAAGATTAAATTAAAGTTTCTTCCATATGCTTCTAATATTAGTTTCTTTTCAACTAGTCCTTTAATTAAATCAATTCCTTGAAATTCAAAAACAACAATTCGATCAAGGGAAATTTGGTTAATTTCCCTTAATTTATAATTAAGTAAGTGTTTTCTAAGTAAAACTAAAAAATCATTATCATTACTGACAACAACTTCATCTGATAAATAAAATAATCCTGATTGTTGGCTCGTAGTAAAAGTGAGGTATTCTCTTCCTAATTTAAATTGAAGATAATTATCATCCCCTACGATTTTATCAACTCTTTTATTAATAATTTTCGGTTTTATTTCTAAAATCATTTTTGAAATAAAATAACCATCAAAAGCCATCAAATCACCTCTTTTATTATATCACGGATAATTACTATAAATAAAATGGCACTTTAATCCGTTTGGACTAAGTGCCATAATATAATTTTTTCTAGATTATGATACTAAAACTTTTCCTTCATCATGATGATGGCTGTGTTTAATGTGAGTAATCAAAGCATAAACACCATAAGCCAACAATAGTAATCCAACTATTAAATGTAAAATATTGACAAATAATATATCATCATTATTCACAACCCGTTGAATAAAATCAAACGGAACAGTAATAAAAACACTTAAAAATAAAAATTCTGCAGTCATTACCGCTAACAGTAACAATGATGCAACTTCGGCTAATGATGAGATGATTGCCGTATCGTAACTGCTAAACACTAATAAAAATATTAATACTAATAATGGTCCTACAAATGATTTTAAATCATATCTTTGACCAACGAATGGAGTATTATTAGCTTGTAAGATCAATGTCACAATTGAAATAATTAACATTATTGCGAAGATAAAATAAAATATTTCACCTACTTCATTTAATTTAACTTGACCGGCTGTAAATAATGGGCTTAAAAATTTGTTTCCATAAGGAAATGTAATTTTTAAACTAGTTACGATAAGTCCAGCTAAATAACGTTTTTCAATAATCGCATATGCTAAGGCAACTATTAATAAAATCGTATATAGTAAACTACCAATATTAATCCAAAGATTAGTATCATCACTTTGAATTAAATTAATTAAATTATAAACGAAGTATAATAATCCAGATAATCCAATTGTAATAATTGATAATAATTCATTTTTCTTCATAAATACCCTCCTTGTTATTATGATTACTCAGGGTTATCTGCTAAATATTGTTTCTTTATTTTGTCATGATAAATTTTAGTAAGACCAAAAGTAGCAGCTACCAATATAAGTAAGAAAATATTCCAAAATTTAAAAGTAATTAATGAAATTAAAATTGCGATGATACTAAGTGTCATCCCACTCAAACTTAAAAATTTATTAACGATCTTCCAAGCATTACGAGTAGTAACAGTAAAGTTAGTAATAAATCCATAAATTAAATTTTCATCTCGATTAAAATAAGGGTGGACATACAAGCATGCAATAAAGAAAATAGACATCAAAATAATTAATATTATTGGGTAAATACTATTTTTGATATTATCTTGAAAAATGATTCCAAAATGAACTGTAATGAAAAAAATAGCAATTTGAATCAACAATAAAAGTACTTGATAGATCGTTATCAATCGAAGAGTGTCAGCCCTTTTACTTAATTTAAAATACAAAAATAAAGCAAACGGTAAGAAAACAAATGATGTTCCAGGAATGATAAAAAACAAGACTCTTGATCCCTCTCTTGTTGCGTTATCTAAAAGATCAACATGGATTGGCAAATTTACATTCATCCCTCTAACGAGCCCAAAAGCTGTTATTAGTGTAATAATCATTGCCCCTATATGTAGTTTTAATAAAATTCGATTGGCGTTGTTTCCTCGTCTCATAATGTCACCTAATAATTTTGTATTATCTATTTTCTATTTCATTTATCCAATCCTATTTTGGTCGGAGAGACAGGATTTGAACCTGCGACCCCGTGACCCCCAGCCACGTGCTCTACCAAGCTAAGCTACTCCCCCGACTAACACATTATTGTATATATTATATACACATTTGGTAAATTTTAGCAGCATCTTCCATTGTTAATTTAACGAAATTACCAAATGTTAATCCTTTATTAATTTCTAACTGTTTGACTAGTCGCGGAATATCTTCCGCTTTCGCTCCAAGTTCTTGGAAAGTTAATGGCATTCCAATTTCTTGATAAAATTGTTGAAGTCTACGAATACCTTTAATTGCTACTTCTCTTTTTTCAGTTTCACTTGGTTCAATTCCAAATACATTTACTGCTAGTCGATAGTAACGATTAACATCATGATCTAAAGTATATAGCATATAATTAGGAAAAACTACAGCTAATCCTGCACCGTGACTAACATCATATAGTGCCGATAGTTCGTGTTCTAAGGCATGGCTTGCCCAATCCCCAACTCTTCCAACGCCTAAAACTCCATTATGAGCGATAGTTCCGGCCCAACAAATATTCGCTCTAGCAATATAATCAAACGGATCTTCTAACATTTTTCTGGCACTTTTAATAATTGATATTAAAACTGCCTCTTGCATTAAATCGGTTAATTCAACATTTTTAGTATTAGTCAAATATCTTTCGAAAATATGACTCATCATATCAACAACCCCGGCAAATGCGTGATACTTTGGTAAAGTATAAGTTAACTCCGGATTGATAATTGAAAATTTAGGTCTCACTAAATCACTGTTAGTGCCTCTTTTTAATCCTAATTTTTCATTAGTAATTACAGTTGAATTAGAAGCTTCACTACCAGAAGCAGGAATGGTTAAGATTACTCCAACTGATAAAGCTTTTGTTGGTTTTACCCCATCATATAAATTCCAAAAATCATCATCATAGAGAGCTCCCATAGCAATCGCTTTTGCCGAATCAATTACTGAACCACCACCAACAGCTAAAATAAAATCAATCTTTTCTTTTTTAACTAACTCAATCCCTTTATAAACCAATCCTGATCGCGGATTAGGAACGACTCCACCTGATTCTAAAAACGGGATTTTAGCCTCATTTAATTTATTAATAACACGATCATATAAACCGCTTTTTTTGATTGATCCGCCGCCATAGTGAACTAAAACTTTAGTAGCTCCATGTTTTTTTAATAATTTTGCGACTTCTAATTCAGTATCTTTTCCAAAGACTATTTCAGTTGGACTATAAAATTGAAAATTAATCATAATTTGTCTCCCCTTTTAGAAAATAAATCGCCCCCATACATATCATAAACAACTACTCCGTAAAAGTCCTTAACTTTTAATTCACGAATCGCTTCAGCATCTAAATCTTCATACATAATAACTTTAGCATTAGTAATAGATTTTTTGATTAAGGCCCCAGTACCACCAATAGCTGAAATATAAACCGCTTGATATTTAACTAGTAAATCTTGATATTCTTTAGATCTATCACCTTTACCAATCATCATCTTAACACCCTCTTTTAACAAGTCTTCCGCATAAGGATCCATGCGATAGCTAGTCGTTGGTCCACTAGATCCAATAACTTCTCCAGGTCTAGTTGGAGTTGGACCAACATAATAGATGGTTGAATTTTTTAAATCAAATTTAATTTCGTTATTATTTTTAAGATCATTGACTAATTTTTTATGAGCAGCATCTCTTGCTGTATAAATTGTCCCAGTAATATAAACAATATCACCAGCTCTTAAATCTTTTAATTCTTCAAGTGAAATTGGACTTTTAATCTTTTTCATAATTAGTCACTTCCTAAATAATAACTTCAATATGTCGTGCGGCATGACACTGAATATTAACTGCAACTGGTAATGCAGCAATATGAGTTGGATAAGTTGCTATTTTAACTCCAAGAGCAGTTGTTTTCCCACCAAAACCCATTGGACCAACTCCCAATTCGTTAATTTCTTTTAACAATGTTTCTTCTAATTCTTTTAAAACCGGATCGGGATTAACATCATCTAAATCTCTTAATAAAGCCTCTTTTGCTAGCAAGGCTGATTTTTCTAAATTACCACCAATACCAATACCAACTATAATTGGTGGACATGGCTTACCTCCAGCATTAAAAACTTGATCTAGAACATGTTTTTTAATTCCTTCAATCCCTGCTGCTGGGGTCAACATCTTGACTGAACTCATATTTTCACTACCTGCACCTTTTGGTGCAAGTTTTAATTTAATTTGATTACCAGCAACTAATCGCACATGAACTATTGCTGGAGTATTATCTTTCGTATTAATTCTTGACAGTGGATCAGCAACTGATTTTCTTAAATATCCTTTAACATATGCCTCTCTTACCCCATGATTAATTGCTTCATATAAATCACCTTCAATTTTGACATCGTAGCCAACTTCAGCAAAACAAACAACCATTCCTGTGTCTTGACACATTGGAATAAACTCATTTTTAGCAATATCAGCATTAACAATAATTTTTGATAAAACATCTTTAGATAACTCATCATTTTCATGATCTAAAGCCGCTTTTAAAGCATGATAAACATCATCAGGTAAAACCTTATTCGCCTTAATTAACGCTTCGCTAACTTGACTAGAAATTACGCTACTTTTTATTTTTCTCATGTAACCCCCTAATAAATAACAAATACTTATTTATTTTATTATATCAAAATATATATCGAAATATATCATTTTAGGATAAAATGATATTTAAAACTTAAAAAAAGTTAAAAATCCAAAAAAAATCACGCTTTAAAAGCGTGATTTATATTTGTAGTTTAAAACATATCTTCTAAAACTTGATGTAGTAGTTCCGGATTATCAGTCATAATTCCATCACATCCAAGTTTAATTAACGTTCGCATATCTTCTTCATTATTGATTGTCCAATATTGAACGGCAATATTTCTTCTATGAGCTCTTCTAACAACCGATTTATTAACTAAATTAATTCCTTTAGCTTTCATTGGAATTTGTAAACAGGCAAATTTATTTTTGTCAAATAAATTTACACCTAACATTGAAGTTAAAACGAATTGTGTCGCCACATTGGTAGAAGCACCTCTAAGGATATGAGGATAGTTAACCTTTAAATGATTTTCAATTTCATCATGGAAAGTTCCAACAACTAATCTATTTTTATAATCCGGATAATTATTTAAAACATTATTAACAATTTCACATGCTCTAAATCCTTCTTCTCCACTATTTTTAATTTCAACAATAAATAGCAAATCTTTATGGTCATCATAAAACTCACCTAAAAATTCGGCAAAAGTAACAACCGATAAATCATTATCTTTTAAGATTTGTTTACGATTAGGATCATCGGCACTAACTAAATTGCGATATGGATAATTTTCACCTTTCTTAAAATTATAACCGAAATTAAAGTTTCTTAATTCATCTAATGTAAATTTGCGAACTGCTAAATCGCTTTTTTCAGTAATTCCTGTAATTAAATCAGCATCACTAGTTCTTAAAACTGTTTCATCATGCATTAAGATTAATTCTTCATCTTTAGTTAGCCAAAGATCAGTTTCTAAAACATCAACCTCAAATTCATTAACGCAAGCTTTATAAGCTTTCATCGTATTTTCCGGATTACTCTCTTTTCCTCCTCTATGTGCAACAATCATTGGTTTTCCAGTAGTTGTAATAAATGGATTATTTTCCATATCTTTTTTTGGTGGAATAATATTGACAACCAATAAAAACAATAAAATCAACACAACAATTGATCCTAAAACTAAACCCACCTTTTTTAACACTCCTAACATATTGCTTACCTCCTAATATTTCCACTTTTATAATATCACTTTTATCTCAAATAGTAAATTTTAATTATAATTGTGGTTAATTATCCTTTTATATGTACACTCTATCACAATAGGACAAATATTTTATATTAATATATCCAGACTTAATTTCTTTTTGATAATTATATATTAACCTTGTCATTTGATAAGTAAGGGGCAGATTTGAAATAAAAGTATTATTGATTATGTTTAGCGTTATTAAGTGTTTATCACGACAATAATACAATATATCACCATTAATATCGCATGTACATACATAACCTCTTTTAATTAAATTATCGTGACCACTATTATATGGTTTAATTTGACTCATATGCGTATCTATTTTATCTTTTGTTTGCCAATTTTCAGTTAACTTAATCATTCCAAAATAATACCAAGCGGCATGGCGTAAAATATGAGGTTTTCCTTGATACAAAAATATTTTCCCAATTTGTTTCATCAATTCCCTTGATTTTTTTATTGATTTCTCCGGCATTTATTTCACCCCCTTTAAATTTATTTCCATAAAGGGTGCAAAATAAAACCCATCGTCACCGATGGGAAAAATTGGAAGTCCCATCGATCTGCCTTTAGCACCTTGCCATTTGGTAGGTTGCTGTGTGGTCGCAGGGGCAGTCCCTCACACACTCTTTATGGTAATTATATCTTAGCATTTAATTGAGAATTATTCAATAAACCTACAGTTTAATTGTGTTATAAAATATTAATTTTCCAGTTTTTTAATTTTACTAGTTCCTCTTCACTCCATAGTGAAGCTTGAACTTCTGCGATATGAAATTTTTCAAGTAAAATCATACATATTCTAGATTGACCAATCCCACCACCTATAGTTAACGGTAATGAGTTGTTAATAATCATCTGATGATATTTCCCTTTTAATAAATCTTCGCGATTTGAAAGATTAATCTGTTTTAACAAACTATCTTGATCAACTCTAATTCCCATTGATGATATTTCAATTGCATCGTCTAATATGTTAGACCACATTAAAATATCACCATTTAAACTCCAATCATCGTAATCTGGAGCTCGCATTGATTCGCCATCGATTGGTGAAATTCCATAAATAAAGACAGTTTGATATTCTTTAGTAATTAATCTCTCACGCTCTAATAAATTGGAATTAGGATATTTTTTTATTAAATCATGACTACTAATAAAATAAACATCTTTATTTATTTTTTCATTTAAAACTGGAAATTCTTTATTTAATATTTCTTTAGTTTCATACAGGGCACAGACTATTTTTTTAACTACTTTCTTTAAAAAATTAATGGTTCTATCTTGTCTATCAATAATTAATTCCCAATCCCATTGATCAACATAAATTGAATGAATATTATCAATAATATCATGTGGTCTTAATGCATTCATATCCGTGTATATCCCTTCATAAAGACTAAATCCGTACTTTTTAAGAGCCATTCTTTTCCATTTGGCTAAACTTTGAACAACTTCAATATCTTTATTGTTGAGTACCGGAATTTTAAACTTCAACGCTGAATCTTTTGCTCCCAAATCATCATTAATTTTATCTTGAGAAAAAACTATCACTGGCGCACTAACACGATGTAAATTTAAAGCTTTCGATAATTTTCTTTCAAAAGTATCTTTAGTCAATTTAATCGCAATTTGAGTTTCTTTTAAATTTAGTTTTGATTGATAATCGTTTTTCATAAATATTAACCCTTCTATTTTATCTTATGATTTATTAATTAGATATCTAACCTATATATCTTATGTGCTTCTATTCCTTCAAAATAAAAGACATAATCTTTTGGGGGCATAACTATTTCGATTAGTCTTGCCCCTAATTTTTCAATAGTTTTTGATGAAGCAATATTTGATTTGTCGCATGTTAAAATTAGATAATCCATATTGTGATATTTAGCTACTGGAATAACTAATTGGCAAGCCTGAGATGCATAATGATTACCTTGAAAATCTTTATCAATTTCATATCCAATATTTCCGTTAAAGTAAGAATGATAATTATGTCCAATTCGAATACTAATTTTGCCAATTGGATTTTTTAGATGGTTTAAATAAATTGCATAGTAATAATAAGGAATTTCTTCATTATCTCCTTCATCTCGATATAGTATTTTTAAAAATAAATTTTCTCCCTTAATAATATTAAAGCTATCGTTAAATTTCATAGTCAATAATAACCCTTCATTATTCTCAAAATTATATTTGTTTACTATGTATAAATTATAACACGGTGCTTTTATAATTAAAAGGATTAATGAATTTGTAGAAAAACAATAGTTTATTTGATATAATTCATTTGTAAATAGAGTGAGGGGATAAGATGAATTTTATTCAACAAGAAATTTTAAGACGAGGTAAAATCTTACCTGGTAATGTGTTAAAAGTTAATTCGTTTTTAAATCATCAACTAGATCCAAGCCTTTTAAATATGATGGCTGATGAGTGGTATCGTTTATTTAAAGATGAAGGCGTTAATAAAGTAATTACTATTGAATCATCTGGGATTGCTTTAGCTTTACTTACCGCCATTAAACTAGGTAACTTACCGGTTGTTTTTGCTAAAAAAGGAGAAAGTTCAAATTTAGGTAATGCTTATACTTCAACAGTGTATTCATATACAAAAAATACGAACTACTATATTTCTATTGAAAAACAATTTTTAAACCAAAAAGACCGAGTGATTGTCATTGATGACTTTCTAGCTAAAGGTAGTGCTTGTTTGGGAATGATTGACATTTTAACTCAAGCTAATGTTTCGATTGCTGGTATTGGAATTGCTATTGAAAAAGGATTCCAAGAAGGTGGAAAACTATTAAGAGAAAAAGGTTATCGAGTTGAAAGTTTAGCCATCATTGAAAGTATGAATAGTAAAGATTCTACAATAAAATTTAAATGATTAAAAAGAGAACTATACCTTTGTATCGTTCTCTTTTTTATATCGTTTTATGGTGGAGCCAAGGGGGCTCGAACCCCTGGCCTCATGGCTGCCAGCCATGCGCTCTCCCAGCTGAGCTATGGCCCCATAAGTAAGGCAGTGCCTTACTTTATTTTTATCTTTGAGTTGCGAAAAAGAAAACTGCGATAGTTCCTGGACCGGCATGAGCACCGATTACAGGTCCAACATAGTTAATTAATTTTACCTTTAATCCTAAACCTAACTCTTCAATTCTTTCTTTAACCGATAATGCGGCCTCAAGATCGTCACCATGTGAAATAAAGACATCTTTTGGTAAATTTGGATCATGGGTTTCAGCCACTTTTTCAACTAAAGTCTTCAGAGCTTTTTTCCTGCCCCTTACTTTCCCCATTGGGATTAATCGTCCTTCAATATCAACATGTAAAATCGGTTTAATTCCTAAGATTGAACCAATAACAGCACTGGCTCCGCCAAGGCGACCACCTCTTTTTAAAAACATTAAATCGTCAACCGTAAACCAATGAGCTACAAAATACTTAATTTGTTCAATATATTCATATAGCTTTTCAATAGTATAACCTTCTTTACGTTTCATAGCCGCAAGATAAGCAATTAATCCTTCTCCTAAAGAAGCAGCCTTAGTGTCAACTAAGTAAACTTTTTGTTGATGATCTTCAAATAATTCAGCTGCAATTCTGGCAGAATTGAATGTGCCTGATAAGGCACTTGAAAACCCTAATATTAAAACATCTTTTCCTTTGTCAAATTCTTTTTGAATTAACTCAACATATTCGCTAACATTTAACTGTGAAGTAGTAGCAACTTTTCCTGATCTCATTTGCTCATAAAAGTCTTTAACATCTAAACTACGATAATCTAAATAATTTATGTATTCAGTTCCTTCAATCGTAAACTTCAGTGGAGCTAATACTAGGTCTAATTCCTTTCTTACCTCTTCAGTTAAATCAGCACTAGAATTAATAATAATACTGTACTTATACATTTTCATCCCCCTATAAAATATATTTTATTTAACTAATTCATATAATGTTCTAACGCCAACTCCAGTAGCACCGTTAGAATAATATCCTCTTGGTTTACCCCATGATGGACCAGCGATATCTAAGTGAACAAATGGTTTTTTCTCTGCAAAGTGTTCTAAAAAAATACCAGCTGTAATAGCGCCAGCTCCACCAGCAACAGAATTTTTAAGATCGCCAATTTCACCTTTTACCGCTTTTTCAAGTGATGGGGTTACTGGTAATTGCCAGATCATTTCTCCAGCCTTTTCACCAGCTTCTTTTACTTCTTTAAAGAAACGTTCATTATTCGTTGTGGAACCAATAATTTCCATTCCTAATGCAACAACACATGCTCCAGTTAATGTTGATAATTCAACAATTTTTGTTGTATTTAATTGAGTTGCTGCATAATAAATTGAATCGGCTAAAGTCACTCTACCTTCAGCATCAGTATTACCAATTTCAATCGTTGTTCCTTTCATACTTGAAACAACATCACCATTTTTATAAGCCGAACCGTTGATTAAATTTTCAGTTAATGCAGTAACTGCAACAACATTAACTGGTAACTTATTATCACTAATTGCCTTCATTGCACCAACTACAGCAGCTGATCCTGACATATCTGAATGCATAGTTGCCATACTATTAGCTGGTTTAATGGCATATCCTCCAGAGTCATAAGTTAAACCTTTACCAACAAAAGTAATGTGTTCTTTTACTTCTTTGTTAGGTAGATACTTCATAACGACAAATCTTGGATCTTTATCGCTTCCACTAGCAACTGCAAGTAATGCTTTCATTCCTAGTGCTTCAATTTGAGGTTTATCAAAAACTTCAACTTCAACTTCGCTACCTTTAAATAGATCAACAATTAAATTAGCATAACTTTCTGGGTATAAATCAATTGGTGGAGTATTAATAAAATCTTTCGCAATATTAACAGCATTTACTAAATTAGTCGCTTCGGTAACTAAATGTTCAAATTTATTAGCTCCAACAAATGATAACTCGATAGTTGGTTCATTTTCTTCTTTTTTCGATTTATAACGATCAAAAGAATAATTAGAATGTAATAAACCTTCAGATAAATGGAAAATTAAATCTTTGGCTAACTTATTATCTTTAAAATTGATATGTGCCCTTGTAACTTTATTTCCAACTAAAGTTTTACCTAATTTAAATCCTGCATTGCGTAATTCTTCGTTGTCTATTTTTTTGTTAGAACCCAATCCTAAAAAGATAACTCCTTCTCTTTTTACTGATAAATCAGTATAAATTTCTCCAGATTTACCATTAAATAATTTAGCTTTTTTTAATGGTTTTACCGCCTCTGGTAATTTGTTTTCAAAAACTAAAACAACTTCAGTTTTTGTCTTCTTATTTAATATAATATTAATCATTTTGTTCAACACCTTTCTAGATTATTTTATCATATTCATAAAAACTTATTTATCAAAAGACTATTTTGCCGGCTTAAAACTAATTGTTGCGGCAACCGCTTTTTGCCAATTTTGATACAATCGATCTCTCCTAGCTTGATTAATTCTAGGATAAAATAATTGTTTAATTTTTTTATTTCTTTCAATTTCGGTTAAATCTGCCCAAAAGCCAACTTTTAATCCTGCCAAATAAGCTGCCCCTAGCGCCGTAACTTCGGCTTCTTTCGTTTGAATGACTCGAAGTTGCGAAATATCAGCTTGGAATTGTTGCAAGTAGTTATTTCTTGAAGCGCCACCATCACATGAAATTGAATTGATTTCGTGATTAGTATCTTTTTCTAATACTCTTAAAACATCTTCAATTTGATATGCAATACTATTTAGAGCCGCTTTAACTATATCAAATTGATTTGTTTTACGGTTAATTCCCATAATCGAAGCTCTTACATCCGAATCCCAATAAGGAGTTCCTAACCCAACAAATGCCGGAACGACATAAATATCATCAGTTTGAGATTTTAACGCCATTCTTTCCGAATCGCTAGCGTTATTTAAAATCTTTAAATCATCTCGTAACCATTGAACGATAGCTCCTCCCATAAAAACTGATCCTTCTAAAGCATAAGTTGTTTGACCGCGAAACTTCCAAGCTGGTGTCGTTAATAACCCATTTTTTGATAAAATTGGCTCATTACCAATGTTAAGTAATAAGAAACAACCAGTCCCATAAGTAACTTTTAAATCTCCTTCATTAAAACATTGATGACCAAATAGTGATGATTGTTGATCACCAATCATCGCTGTAATCGGAATTTTAACGCCATTGTATTCATAATCACCAAAGTAGTCGTCACTTGCAACAACCTCTGGTAAGATTGATTTGGGAATTCCAAAAGCTTTTAATAACTCATCATCCCATTTTTCTTCAATAATGTTAAATAACATAGTTCTTGAAGCATTAGTAATATCAGTTTTAAAGACTTTTCTATTCGTTAAATGCCATAACAAAAAAGTATCAACCGTGCCAAACATAACATCTTCTATATTAATATTGTTGTTATCTAAAATGAATTTGATTTTAGAAGCACTAAAATATGGATTAATTTTTAATCCTGTTTTCTTTAATACGATATCTTCTAAACCATCTGAAATCCATTTATTAGTAATATCAATAGTATGTTTAGACTGCCAACTAATGACATTGTAATATACTTTTCCAGTATGTTTATTCCACATAATGGTTGTTTCTCTTTGATTGGTAATACCGATGGCTTTAACATGATTCGGATCAATTCGATGTCGTTTAAAAACACGATCAAGTAACACTAAAACTGAATCAATGATTTCTTGAGCATCTTGTAAGATTTCTCCATTTTTAGTTTCATTAATGCCAATTGGCATTCCTTCTTTATATAAAACATCTCCTTCTTTGTTTACTACTACAACTCTGGAAGATGTTGTTCCTTGATCGATGGCAATAATATATTCCTTAGGCATGATTAATTAACCAGTCAACTGTCGTTTTAATAACATCTTCACTTTCAATATCATTATATATTTCGTGAAGTGATTTTTCATAAACTACTAATTCTTTGTCGGTTGAGGCTATTTTTTGATATAAATTTTGACTAAACTCTACTGGAACAATCGGATCTTTTAACCCATGCATAATTAAAGCTGGAACTTTAATATTATCGTAATTTTTCTTTAATATCTTACTTCCTTTAATCATAACTTCACCAAGATAGCCAATTTTATATTTTTTCAAGACCAATGGATCATTTTGATAATTTTCCTCAACTTCTTTAATTGAGGCTAACATATTATTTGATAGATTGTTTTTAATTGTTACCCACTTTAATAACTGATAAGGAATTACTTTAAATGGTTTCATTTGTGGAACCATATCAGTTGCGGCACCACTAGAAATATAACCATCAATATTGAAATATTGACTGGCATAAGTATTAGCAATTCCGCCTCCTAGACTATGTCCTAATAAGAAAATTTTCCCAGGATATTTATCTTTAATATGTTCAACTAAAGTATAAACATCATTTAAAAGAGTGTCTAAATTTTTAACATAACCTCTCTTGCCAGCACTTTTCCCGTGTCCTCTTAAATCAAAACGAAAAACGTTGAATTTCGCTTTATTTAAGGCTTTTACCACATGGTCATAACGCCCTGAATGTTCAGCAATTCCGTGAATGATTAAGACATTAGCTAAACCATTTGAAACTACATCTTCTTTGAAGTATAAAACTTCTTTATCAAATGTTAACATAAAACCACTCCAATCTTTAATTATGGTGCGGCAGACAAGATTTGAACTTGCACATCTGTCCAGATACTACCCCCTCAAGGTAGCGCGTCTACCAATTCCGCCACTGCCGCCTATATATATTATATAACATTATATATCAATATAATATTCATTTAATTAATTAAAAAAGGCAGCTGAAATCGCTGCCTTTTGAAATTATAAATTATTCTACTGCAATAATATATGAATAGATATCTTGTTTACCAGAGATGATATCAACATCAATGTCTGGTGCGATATCTTCAATATAAGCAGCGATTTTTTCTACTTCTTTTTCACTTACATCAGCTCCGTAGAAAATAGTGATAATTTCTGATTCTTCGGTAATCATTTTTTTAAGTAAGTTTTTAGTAGATTTTAATCTTGAATTAGTTGATACAGCAATCTTATTGTTGAAAATTCCGATATAGTCATCTTTTTTAATTTCAACACCATTAACTTTTGTATCTCTAACAGCATATGTAATTTCACCTGAATTAACATCAGAGACAACA
The DNA here is from genome assembly GCA_050953805.1 of Acholeplasmataceae bacterium. Lineage (GTDB taxonomy): Bacteria > Bacillota_I > Bacilli_A > Acholeplasmatales > Acholeplasmataceae > DUQW01. The sequence goes on from JBMNNE010000001.1 coordinate 171,721, forward strand.
TCAGTCATTTCTTCTAAGTTTTCGTCTAAATCTCTAGTTGGATCAAAAACCATTAATGAAGCGTAACCTTGTGAGATTGTTTTTGTTTTTAAAACTCTAATGGTTCTTTCTGGTAATAAATCGATTGTTTGTTCAGCTGTTAAAATGATGTTAGAATTGTTTGGAATGATAATAATATTATCAGCATTTAATTCATTAACTGCCTTAACAAATTCTTCAGCTGATGGGTTCATCGTTTGACCGCCATCGATAATATAGTCAACACCTAATTCTTGAAATGCTGATTTAATCCCTTCACCACTTGCAACGGCAATAATCGCAAATTTAGTTCTTTCTTTTGATTTGACGGCTTGTGCCGATACATTAGTACTTGTAGTATTTTTTTCAACGATACTACTATGTTGAATTTTCATGTTATCAATTTTAATCGTTTGAAGTTCACCATATTTTTGAGCTAATGTTAACGCAACCCCCGGTTGGTTAGTATGAACGTGAACTTTTAATATATCGTCCATCACCACTACCACTAATGAATCACCCATTTGTGATAAAGGTTTTTTAATTTGAGTATCATTAAATTTTTCTGGATCAAACAATTTAACAATAAATTCAGTACAATAAGCAAACTTAATATCTTGTAGTGATTCAAATGCATGATTATCAACAAATTCAGGAATTTGAGTTGTTGGTTGTGGTTGAACATCAGCCTCAATTAACATTTCACCATTTAATGCCATTTGCATTCCTTCAATAATTTTAATAAAACCAGCTCCACCCGAGTCAACAACACCAGCTTCTTTTAATACCGGTAAAATTTCAGGAGTTCTTTCTAAAGTTTCATGAGCTTGTTGAACATATAAATCCATTACTTCTTCGATTGAATGAAGATTGTCTTCTTCTTGTAAGACTCTTTCTGCAGCTTCTCTAACTACAGTTAAAATTGTTCCTTCAACTGGATCCATTACTGCACGATATGCCATTTGATATCCACCAACTAAAGATTGAATAAATTCTTTAACTGTTGCAGTCCCATTATTTATTTTTGAAATTTCAGTATAAACCCCACGGAAAAATTGAGAAAGGATAACTCCTGAGTTACCTCTAGCTCCCATTAATAAACCGCGTGATAATATTTTAGAAACATCGATAATTGATTTTTCTTCTTTGCTCTCAATTTCTCTAATGCCAGCCATCATTGTCATTTGCATGTTAGTTCCAGTATCACCATCTGGTACTGGGAAAACATTTAAGTGATCAATCTCCTTATGGTTGTTTTTTAAGTTAACTGCTCCATTAGTAATCATTTTTTTAAAGAGCGTTCCGCTGATTGAATAATTAGCCATAATATTCCTCCTCTTAAATTAACCTTGACAATTATACTATAATTGATTCTCAAATTGTCAAAATTTAGTAAATTGCATTAAAAAATACCTTAATTTGCGATAATTAATGCATTTTCGGCTCTTTTTACACAAGTATTATAGCATAACATTAATTCAAGAAATGAAAGCCAATGTAAATTCTTGCAATTATGTTAAAATTATGGTAAATTATAGTGGAAATTATAAAGGAGTGAGATTGATATGGCAAAATGTTATGTAACTGGAAAGGGTACTTTAGTTGGCAATAATCGAAGCCATTCTTTACGTGCAACCCGTCGTAAATGGAAAGCTAACTTACAAACAGTTAAAATTATCGATGAAAATGGAAACGTTCAACGAGTAAAAGTTTCTGCTCGTGCCCTAAAGAAAAACAATTTAACTCGTGCTTAATTAAATTTTTGGTTATATTTTTAAGACAGTTTAAAAAAAGTGAAATTTAACTTTCACTTTTTTATTTTATAATTTATTTCATTAATTATAAATCTCTCAATTTTTCTATGGCTTTTTTCCTGTTTTCTTGATTAAATAAATGGCTGCCAACAACAATCATATCAGCTCCAGCCTCTTTAACTAGTTTACCGGTTTCATTGTTAATACCACCGTCAACTTCAATAATAAAATTATAGTTGCCTTCTTCTCTTATTCGCTTTAATTCACTAATTTTAACTAGTGAATCGCTCATAAATTTTTGGCCTCCAAATCCCGGTTCAACACTCATAACTAAAATTAAATCTAATTGTGGAAGATACTTTAAAATTTCACTAACTTGAGTTTTTGGTTTAATTGATAATCCGACCCCAATATTTTTTTCTTTAATTTTTTTAATTGCTTCTAAAAAGTTTTCACTTTCATAGTGAACTGTAATAAATGCGGTGTTTTCAATGGCAAACCGTTCAATCCACTCTAACGGCTTAGCAACCATTAAATGAGTATCAAATGGTAATTTGGTATCTTGTCTTATAATATTAGCAATATGTGGTCCAAATGATAAATTTGGAACAAAATTACCGTCCATAATATCTAAATGAATATAATCAGCATTATCAATTGATTCAATTTCTTCTCTTAATTTAGAAAAATTAGCAGTTAAGATTGATGGAGCTATTAACATATGATCACCTCTTAATAAATAATCTTTTTATTTTTTATTTCTTCAATGAAATTTAGATAATTATCATATCTAGATTTCAAAATATTACCTTGTTTTACTTCTGATATAATTTGACATCCCGGTTCTGTAATATGATTGCATGAATTACCAAAACGACATTTATCACTCAATTCAAGAAAATCAGGATAATAATTCTTTAGTTCTTCAAATCGGAAAATATCAATATCTAATTTAGAAAAACCAGGAGTATCGGCAATATAGCCGCCACCAATTCGATATAATTCAGAATGTCTTGTTGTATGTCTACCACGACCTAAAGCCTTTGAAATTTCTCCAGTCTTTAAATCGAGTCCCGGTTTAATGGCATTTAGAAAAGTTGATTTTCCCACTCCAGTTTGACCAGCTAAAACTGTAATTTTATCTTCTAAAAATAGCCTTTCTTTAATAACTGATTCAACATCTAAACTATTAACATAATGAATATCAATTCCGTGGTTTTGATAATATTGTAAATCAGCCTTTAAGTTTAGTAATTGTTCTTCTGTTGCTAAATCAATCTTAGTCACTAAGATAACTGGATTTAAATTATTTTGAAAGGCTGATATTAAAAATTTATCTAATAAATGAAAACTAAAATCAGGCTCAACTGCCGAAAAAGTGAGTAATAATTGATCAATATTAGCAATATCCGGTCTTGATAATTCGTTAATTCTTGGTAAAATTTCATCAATTAAAACAACATCTTCACTATCATCGTAATAACAATAGTCACCAACTTTCGGACTAATTTGCAAAAGTTCAATTTCTTTTTTAGTTCTTCTTGAAATCGTCCGATGGAAACTAGAGCTTGGGTCAACTTTTATATGTCTTAGACCTCCTCTAGCTTTGGCTTCAAATTCTTCTTTAGTTTTAACATCAACTATCGTATAGTTACCGCCGATTAATTTAGTAATTAAAGCTATTTTCATGATTTTTTCTCTTGAATACTTCTCAATTGACCACAAGCAGCATCAATATCATGACCTTGCTCTTTTCTTAAAGTCACATCAAGACCTCCTCTTTTTAAATAATGTAAAAACTTTTTCATTTTTAAATCTGTAGATCTTTTATATGGTGATTCAAATACCGCATTATAAGGAATCAAATTAATATACACGTTCATCCCTTTTAATAAATTAACCAATTCGGTCGCATCATTTTCGCTATCATTGACACCATCAATTAAAATATATTCAATAGTTACACGACGATTAGTAACTTCTAAATAATATTTAGTAGCATCAATCACTTGTGAAACGTTGTATACATTGTTAATTTTCATTAATTTAGATCTTACTTCATCTGTTGCAGCATGAAGTGAAATTGCTAAATTTACTTGTAATTTTAAATCAGCAAATTCATATATTTTAGGGACAATACCACTAGTTGATACCGTTAGTCTTCTGGCCCCAATATTAAATCCTTTTTGATCATTTAATATCTTTAATAAATCAACAACATTATCGAAATTATCAAATGGTTCACCTATTCCCATTAAAACAACTGAACTTATCTTATCATCAATTAGTTTTTCAGATTCAATAATTTGTAAAACCATTTCACCGACATCTAAATTGCGTTTTTTCTTTAATAAACCAGATGCACAAAACGAGCAACCAATATTACAACCAATTTGAGTTGAAATACAAATACTATTACCGTAATGATGTCTCATAACTACTGACTCAATTAAATTACCATCACTTAACCGATATAAAAACTTTTCAGTTCCGTCACTTGAAGTTAACCTTTGAATAAGCGTTAATTCTGAAAAATAATAATTATTTGTTAGCCATTCAATCAAGTCTTTTGGTAGGTTTTTCATTTGTTCAAAATCGCTAACTCGCTTTTGATAAAGCCAGTCCCAAACTTGACTGGCACGATATTTTTTATATCCTTGATTAATTAATATTTCTACTAAATTATCAAAAGTATAATTATAAATTAATTTCATCTAATTTCCGCCTTAAAAACATGTGATAATCGGTTCATAACGCTTTTCATCATTTTATCAACTTCACTTGATTCAAGGGTTGATTCTTTGGAATTAAAAGTTAATCTATAAGCTAATGATTGATGACCTTTTGGAATATGTTCGCCTTGATAAACATCAAATAATTCTAAATTAATCAAATATTTACGAGCAGTTTGTTTAATAATTTGCTCCACTTCTAAAAGATTAACATCTTGGGAAATAACAAATGCGATATCACGTTCTACATTAGGAAATCTACTTACTGTTTCATACTCGTTATTATAATCAAGTTCTAGTAAATATTCTAAATCTAATTCAATTAAATAAACTCTATCATCTTTAATAACTTTAGGATGAACTTCACCAATAATACCAATGATGTTGTCGTTATGAATAATATATCCTTGACGATAAGGATGGAATGACGGATTATGGCTTTCAGTTAAAGTAGTTTTAACTTTTAATTTTAATAGTAATTTATCAAGTAATCCCTTAGCATCATAAAAATCAATTTTCATATTGTCTTTTTGCCACAAATTATAATTTAATTTAGAGTTTAGTAAAATTGATAAATATTTCTTTTCAATATCTTTAGTATAAACACTGCCGATTTCAAAAATATTTACTAATTTGTTTTGGCGAGAAACATTATATTGATATGTTTTTAAAAGTCCATTTAACAAACTTTGTCTCATTACCATTCGCTCTTCAGTTAATGGCATTAATATTTGATAAGGTTCACCTAAATTATTAAAATCATGAACTGATTTTATATCAGTTAAACTATATGTAATAATCTCATGTAGACCTTGAGAAGCCAAATGGTTGCGGAGCATCGTTTTCTTATCATCAACTTTTCTTTTACCACCTTCAAGATCGTCAACTAATGGTTGATTAGAAATTTTATTAAAGCCATACAAACGTCCAATTTCTTCTGCTATATCAGCTGGTATTTTTAAGTCAGGTCTTCTTAATGGGACTTTGACTACTACTTCTTTATCCTTTAGTTTTACATCTAAATGAAGACTTTCTAACATACTAACCATTTTCTTTGTGGAAAGTTTAGTTCCTAAAATTTTATTAATATATTTAGGATCAAAAGTTATCGTATGTGGTTTTAATACTTTAGTTTGACAAGTAGAAATTCCACGATAAATTCTAGCGTCTGCATATTCTATTAATAAATATGTAGCTGTCTCTAAAGCTAATCGAACAATGCTTTGATCAACACTGCGTTCATAACGAAGTGATGAGTCACTTCTTCCAATTTTTCCAGCAGTCTTTTGAATGCGTTCTGGCATAAAGTGAGCTGCCTCGATAAGAACTTTAGTTGTCGTAGGTAAAACCATTGAATTTTTTAATCCGACAACGCCACCGATAGCCATCGGTGTCTTACCGTTAGTAATAACTAAATCTCCTTTTGATAATGTATAAGTTTTATCGCCCAGCGATTCCACCACTTCACCTTCACGAGCACTTCTTACTAACACTTCATTGCTACCAAAATGTTCATAGTCAAACATATGAAGTGGCGTTCCATATTCAAATAAAATGAAATTAGAAATATCAACGACATTATTAATTGGTTCAATTCCGCGTTTTATTAACTCACTTTGAAGCCACCATGGTGATGGTTTAATCACAACTTCAGCAACTCTTGCATGATAAAGGGTACAACCATCATCCTCAATGGTTACCTTAACTGGGTTAGGAATATCTATTTCTTTAATATCAAAAATAGGTAATGTTATTTTTTGACCAGTAACTGCTGCTAAATCATAAGCATAACCCAAAACTGATAATAAACGACCACTATTTGGCGTTAAATCTAACTCCATAACGAAACCTGAAAACTTTAATGCTTCTAGTGCATCTATACCAAGTTCAACCGGATATGGAAAAGTAAAAATACCACCCTCATATTCTTCAGGAATATCTTTAACATGAAGTTCAGCTAGTGAACAAATCATTCCTTCACTTTTTTGGCCACGAATTACTGCATCTTTAATTTCAAAATCTCCTGGTAAAACTGCTCCAACTAAAGCAACCACTACATATTGACCTGCTTCAACATTAGTTGCCCCACAAACGATGTCTTTAATCACACCATTTCCTACATCAACTCTAGTTAATGATAAAGTGTCAGCATTTGGATGTTTTCCCTTTGAAACAACACGACCAGTAACAATTTTAGAAGCCTGAACATAATTAGGGATATAAGAATCGACTTCGGCAATATGTTCATTTGTTAAATCATAAATATTTTCAGGAATTTTAACCCATTTTTCTAATTGTGTTTTAGTAATAATCATTTTAAAATTCCTCCGTAAATTGTTTTAAAAATCTAATATCATTTTGATAAAAGTTTCTTATATCTTCAATTTGGTATCTCAACATTGCCAGTCTTTCAACACCAACCCCAAAAGCAAACCCACTAAATTTATTAGGGTCATATCCACCCATCTTTAAGACATCAGGATGAACCATACCAGCACCTAAAATTTCAATGTAGTGTTGAGTGCCGTCTTTTTTAGTAAACAAAACATCAACTTCTATGCTTGGTTCAGTAAATGGGAAGTAAGAAGGTCTTAATCTCATCTTCACATCACCTCTAAATAAATAATCAAGCATATCTTTTAAAGTATGTTTCAAATTAGCAAAATTAATACCTTCGCCAACAACTAATCCTTCAATTTGCATAAATTGATGACTGTGAGTTTGATCATCTTCATCACGTCTATAGCATTTACCCGGACAAATAATTTTTAATGGCTTTCCCTTTTTATTTAACATCGTTCTTGCTTGAACTGGTGAGGTATGAGTTCGAAGCAAAGTTTGCGGATCAAAATAAAAAGAATCTTGCATCTCTCGAGCCGGATGACCTTTTGGTAAATTCATCATTTCAAAATTATATAAATCAAGTTCAATTTCTGGACCGGTTACTACTTCATAACCATTCTTAATAAAATAATTTGATAGATCTTCAATTACTAAATTAAGTGGATGAATTGAGCCATTCGTAAAATGATCTCCAGGTAAATTAATATTGATTTTTTCACTCTCTAGTTTTTTATTTAAATAGGCGTTTTCTAATGCCTCTTTGCGAAGATTAAAATGTGTTAATACGGTATCTTTAGTGTCATTAACTAACTTTCCAAAAGTTGGTCTTTCTTCAGGAGAAAGATTTCTTAAGTTTCCCATCATTTGGTTAAGTGACCCTCTTTTACTAAAATGAGCATTAAAAACAAGCTCTAAATCTTCTAAGTTTTGCGCATCATTAATTTCTTTGATAATTGCTTCTTTTAAATTTTCAAGTTGATTTTTCATGTTATCTACCTCACTTTTATATTATAACATATATCATATGTTAGTAATCAGGTTAATAGCAATTGTTTCTAATAATTTTAACAGTTATTTTATGTTATCTTTATATGATTTATAGAAAAATATACATTTAGATAAAATAAAAGGCACCAAATATCGTTTTGATATTTCGATGCCTTTTTGAAAATCTAATTATTAAATTATTCTCTTCTTGCAGCAATTAGGATTAACAATCTTAAAATTTGAACATAAATCCAAACTAATGTTACCATAAACCCTAATGCAGCAACCCATTCATAGTTTTTTGGAAAACCAGCTTGAACAATGCTATCAGCATAATCAAAGTCTAACATTAGCATGAATGCACCAAAAATTATTAAAACAATTGAAACAATAATGGCAACTGCTAAATATTGTCTTGCGAAAATAGCTGGAGCAATCATCGATAAAATTCCACTAAATAATGATGTTAGCAAAATAGCAATCATTCCCGCAATCATCGCTCTTCTAAATTTGTTAGTCACTCTAAATGTTCTAGAAGTGTACAAAAATAACATAACTAAGAAAATCGAGCCAACACCTAGTAAAGCAGTAATTGCAACTCCCGGAATAACTGCATTAATTATTGCTGTTAGAGTTCCTAAAAGTGCACCCTCCCCTAATGAGTATAATATCGAAAATGGCATTGCGACTCTTGGAAAAAAAGTTGCAACTAATACGCTAATAAATGATGTTACAAATGCAATTGATAATAAAGCATATAACCAAGGATCAATTTGAACTTGAATTCCTTCTCCTGATTTTGTTAATTGTAAACCAAAAATAACACTAAGTGCTGCGCTAGCAAATGTTACTAATAATAAAATAATTGTTTTAGAAGCAACACCACTACTTGTTGCTGCATCTGCGGTAATAACTTGTTGTTTTTCAAGACTTCTAAACACGGGGTTTGAACTTCTATTCATGTATTATCACTTCCTTTTATCTACCAATATTATATACCTTTAACGATTACAACGCAAACAAACCAACATTAATCACATTTTTTTCCTCATTTAGATCTTTGAATGCTCCGTAGCTCTCTAATCTATCAAAAGAAGTTTTATTTATTCTAGTTCGATTTCTAATATCATTCCTACTAGTAAACGGCATTTCTTCTCGGCGATTAACGATGTCAAACGCAACCACTTCACCTAAACCATCTATCGTAACAAATGGCATTCTTAAGCCATCTTCTTCAATTATAAAATCTTTAGCTTCCGACTTAAAAATATCAACTGGTAACAGTTTATATCCTCTTTGTAACATCTCCAAGGCTACTCCTAGTGTTACAATTAAATCATTTTCTTTGGCTGAACGATTAAATTTTTCTTGTAATTCATTAAGTGAGTTAGTAATAGCATTTATTCCTGAAATCATGACTTTATAGTCAAATTGAACTGCTCGTTTTGAGAAAAACGCGCTATAAAATAATTCTGGTTTATAAACTTTAAACCAAGCAATTCTCATCGCCATAATAATATATGCAGTAGCATGAGCCTTTGGAAACATATACTTAATTTTTCCTGCTGACTCAATATACCATTCAGGTACATTATGTTTTCTCATAATCTCAACATACTCTAACCACTTTGCTTGATGACTTGAAGGTCTGCCACGTCTAACAAATTCCATAATTTCAAATGCCATTAATGGTTCCATATTATAATCTTTAATTAAGACAACCATAATGTCATCACGACATCCAATTAAATCATCAAATGGTATTGCACCATAAGGTGTTTCACCCTTAACAAGATCAATTGCGTTATTTAACCAAACATCAGTTCCATGTGATAATCCAGATATTTTAACAAGACCAGCAAACGAATTAGGTTTAGTATCTTGTAACATCTCTCTAACAAATTGAGTTCCTAATTCAGGAATACCATAAGATGCTACACCACTTAATATTTGTTCTGGTTTCACACCAATCACATCAGTGCCTTGAAATAATTTATAAACCTTTGGATCATCTAATGGAATATCTTGGGCTCTTTGAAATGGAAATTCATCTGGATGTTCATGTACATAATCCATCAAAAATTTAATCATCGTTGGATCATCATGACCAAGAATATCAAGTTTCAACAAATTATCTTCGAATGAGTGATAATCAAAATGAGTTGTTTTCCAAGTGGCAGTTGTATCATCAGCTGGATATTGAATAGGAGTAACATCATATATAGAATGACTCTTTGGTACAACTACGATTCCTCCCGGATGTTGTCCGGTAGAACGTCTAACTCCTTCAATTTTTTTAGCTAAACGGTTAATTTGAGCATCCCTAATTTCGAGTTCATGGTCTTCAATAAATCTTTTGACATAACCGTAAGCATTTCTTTCTGCAACTTTTTGAATAGTTCCCGCTCTAAAAGTGAAATCTTCTCCCAACAATTCTCTAACATATTCATGAGCAATTGATTGATAATCACCTGAAAAGTTTAAATCAATATCAGGAACCTTATCCCCTTTGAAACCTAAAAATGTTTCAAACGGGATATTGTGTCCGTCTTTATTAAGTTTTGCTCCACAAACAGGACATCTTTTATCTGGTAAATCATAACCCGATTCAACACCGTTAATGATTTTATCAAATTTCATTTGTTCGCGAGTTTGTCCAAATTCAAATATTTCTTCTTGGGTCATTTTAATCGCTGTAAAACAATGATTTGAACAATAATAATGTGGTGGCAATGGATTAACTTCCGTAACATTCAACAATGTTGCAACTAAACTTGAGCCTACTGAACCTCTTGAACCAACTAAATAACCATCTTCCAATGATTTTTTGACTAATAAATATGATATATAGTAAATCGGTGCAAAATGGTTAGAAATAATACTTGATAATTCCTTCTCGACTCGTTTAACAATTAATGGATGTGGATTTTTCCCATATTGATTAGTTAAATTTTCATAAACAATTCGTTTAACTTCATTATTTATTGAATTAACTCCTAATAAATCTTTGAAAGCGTCATCGTCTAAACTATATAACTCATCTGGAAATGCTTTAATTGGTTCAATTTTATCATTTAACTTATTCGTATTAGTAACCACTATTTCATAAGCCAAATCTGGTGATAAAAATGAAAAAGACTTAAGCATTTCATCTGTAGTTAATAAATGTTGATCAGGACGTTTTTTTGTTTTTAATAATTTATGTATTCCCCCACCAATAAGCGGAGCGTTAATATATATATCACGATAAATCTTGTCTTCTTTATTTAAATAATGAACATCCCCAGTGGCAATGACTAATTTATTTAAACTTTTTGCCGCATTAATAATTTTATAAATTGTTGCCTTAACTATTTCTTCACCGTTTTCACCAATATCTTCAGCAACATGGGTATAAACTTGAGGTGGTTGGACTTCAATATAATCATAAAATTTCATCACTTCAAGTAGTTGATCGGTTGATTTATTTAGAGCAGTCTCAAAAACTTCCCCTTCATAACAACCACTACCAACTAATAAACCTTCACGGTATTCCTCCAGCAATCTTTTTAGAAGTCTAGGCCCCTGATAAAAATAAGTGGTAAGGGCTTCACTAACTAATATAAAGAGGTTTTTATATCCTACTTGATTTCTTACTAATATATTAACATGTGGTGGAAAAGCCACGTGCTTATATTTTTCATTTTTAGATAAATAATTATTAATATCATGAAACTTTTCAACTCCTAATTTGTATAAATCAAGCAACATTAATGAAAATACTTCTTGGGTAGCTTTAGCATCATCGCCTGCGCGATGATGAGTAAAGTTATTAACCTTAAAATATTTAGCTACTGCATCTAAATTGAATCGTTTTAACTCATTACTATAAAAATATCTCGCTAAATTTAGTGTATCAATTACCGGATTTTGTGGAGCTTCTAATCCTAAATTTATGCAGTTATGAATGATATGGTCTACGTCAAAATGAGCGTTATGAGCAACCAAAACTGTTCCTTTAATAAATTCTAGGAATTTCGGCATAACTTCCTCAATTTGCGGAGCATCAACTAACTGTTCATCAGTAATACCAGTTAAATCAGTAATTTTAGCAGATAATTTTCGGTTTGGTGAGACAAAGGTTTCAAATCGATCTGTAACTACACCTTGGACCATTTTTACCGCTCCAATTTCAATGATCTTATCATTGGTAATTGATAATCCGGTTGTTTCAATATCAAATACAACATATGTGGCTTCTCTTAAATTAAAATTAGGAGCCTCATTAGTTATCTTAAACTCTTCATCATCTACTAATTCCATTTCAACACCATAAATCGGTTTAATTTTTAAATTTTTAGACGCTTTATGAATATCAGGAAAAGCATATAATCCATTGTGATCGGTAAATGCGATTGCCTTATGCCCCCATTTTTCTGCAGTATTTAAATAGGCCTCAACATCAGTTACAGCATCCATTGGACTCATTTTAGTATGAGTATGGAATTCGATTCTTTTCTCTTTAGCTTTATCCATTCTTTCAACTTTAGTTAAGTTTTTCATAAAGGTAATAGTATTAGCCATTATCGTCGTATCTTTCAAATATTGATCATATTCCGCATTACCTTCAACTTGAACTAAATCACCTTCTTTAATTGATTCAGCTTCTAAAAGTTGAGTTTCCGTATTTAAAAACCTCTTGACGACAATAGCATCATCGGGATCAGCAATCGTCATTTGCAAAAGAGTGGCCGTTCTCAGTTTTTTTATTTCAATATCTATAACTTCACCCTCAACAACAAATCTAGTATCACCAACTTCATTACGGTATTGATGTAATTTATATTGATTAATTGGTATTTCAGAAATAGAAATCGATGTAGGTTTAGATTTTCTTCTAGTATCAGTAATTCGCTTTCGTTCCACTTGTCGTTGTTGCTCAATAATTTTCGCTTTTTGAATATTTAGTTCGTGTTGTGATTTAATATTTTCTTTAATTGATTCTGTAGTAGTTTTAATTTCTTCATCAATAACAGCTTCAACATCAACTAGAAGGCCATATTCGTGAAACTTTTCTTTTAATTCATTAACTAACCCAATCAAATACTCGCTATCTTGATCAATTTTAATAATATATTTTTCATCTTTATATTCATGTTTAAAAGATAAAAATGCTAAAAAGCGTGATTTTTCTTCTGCAACTTCACGACAAATTAAATCAAAATAATCACGCGAATAGTCAGCTAACCTTTTAATCTTATCATAAGAAAGTTTTACATTAACTTTACTAACAACTCCTGGAATTAAAAAATAAGACTTTAAATTGGTTAAAAAAGGTTTCAAATCGGCAACCGAAACTACTTCCTTTAACCTAACATTTAAAGTCCATGAATTATCCCCATTGGAAATCTCACAACTTACTAGTTTGGATTCATTAATAATTTTTGATTCAAATTTAGACTGTTGTAAAAACAAATCGAATTTAGACATTTTCATCCCTACTTGTAAAGTCATTATAACATATAAAAAACAAATATTTAAATGATAAATCATTAAAATTTTTAACCCCATTTATGGTAAAATTAGGGAGGTGGGGTTACTATGCTAATTACCAGTGAAAAACATTATAACACATTAAATAATTACTATATGTCAAAATATGGGAAAAAAGTATTTAAAGTATCTTTGAATGCTGGTTTTTCTTGTCCTAACATTGACGGCACTGTTGGTCGCGGTGGGTGTTCTTTTTGTTCAACTATGGGTAGTGGCGAGTTTGCCGGAAATAAACGCGACCCTTTAAAGAAACAATTTGAAGATGTTAAGACAATGATGCATCAAAAATGGCCAGAAGCTTATTATATCCCATATTTTCAAGCAAATACGAATACCCATGCCCCGGTTTCTAGATTAAAAGAGTTATTTGAAGAGGCAATAACCCTTGATCCACTAATTGTTGAAATTAGTATTGCAACAAGACCTGATGCACTACCAGATGATGTCATCAATTATCTTAGTGAACTCAATACTAGGATCCCAGTTCAAGTTGAATTAGGATTACAAACAATCCATGATGATATCGCTAAAGATTTAAATCGGTTGACTAATGTTCATACTTTTGATGATGCTGTAAAACGGCTTAGGAAAGAAAATATCGAGGTTGTTGTCCATATCATTAATGGTCTACCAGATGAAACAAAAGAGATGATGTTAGACACAATTAGACATATTAATACCCTTGATATTCAAGGAATAAAAATACATATGTTAAATATCTTATCTAATTCTAAAATGGGACAAGAATATTTAAAAAAACCATTTCAACTTTTAAGTCGAAAAGAATATATTGATATTGTTGTTAATCAAATCAGACTGCTTAGAAAAGATATCATTATCCATCGATTAACTGGAGATGGATCCTTAGAATTTTTAATTGAGCCTAAATGGATTATTCGTAAATTTACGGTTTTAAATGATATAGATAAAATCTTAAGGAAAAATAATTGGTATCAAGGTGATTTATATGAGAAAGAGTAAAATTGTGCAATTATCTCATGAGATTTTATCATCTTTAGTTAATGAAAATGATATCATCATTGATGCTACTTTAGGTAATGGTTTTGACTCACTTTTCTTATCACCATTAGTTAGTCAAATCTTTAGTTTTGATATCCAAGAAATGGCACTCAATAAATCATTAGAAACCCTTAAAGATGTATCAAATGTTAATTGTCTTTTAGATAGCCATTTAAATTATAAAAAGTATCTAATTAATTATGACGGTGTCGTTTTCAATTTGGGGTTTTTACCAAATGGTGATAAAAGGATTACTACCACTTCTATAACGACAATTAACACCCTAAAATTAATGGTTAATGACAATTTAGCGCGTTTTATTTTAATTGTAGTTTACCCTAAACATCCGGAAGGTAGTATTGAAAGTAAAGATTTACTAGCATATATTAAAAATATTAGCAACTATAATGTTACTTTAATAAATTATGACGAAAATATTGTTAGTGATTATATAATCTTGCTTGAAAAAAGGGCATAAGCCCTTTTATTTTGCAACTATATTGATTAATTTATTAGGAATAATAATTACCTTTAAGACATTTAGTCCCTCTAAATGCGTTTTAATATTGTCAAGACCAAAAGCTATTTGTTTAAGTTCCGCTTCAGGCAAATCTCTTGGAACTTGTAATTTAGCTCTAACTCGGCCATTAACTTGAAACACCATTTCAACTTCAGCTAAAATTATCATTTGTGGATCAAAGTCAGGCCATTTTGAATATAAAAGCTCTTCTTCGTTATTTAATATGACTTGATTAATTTCTTCAGTAAGATGAGGTGCTACTGGATTTAAAAGTTTTAAGAAATTTATTGCCTTTTTACGATCGATTTTTTCAACTTTATATACTTCGTTAACAAAAATCATCATTTGACTGATCGCAGTATTAAAAGCCAATGTTTCAAAATCTTCAGTTACTTTTTTCACTGTTTGATGATAAACATAGTCAAGTTCATTAACATTATTCTCGGTAATCTCAAATTGTTTATACATACGATAAACTCGGTCTAAAAATCTTTTAGCACCATCTAATGAAGTCGTACTCCATGGTTTATCACTTTCTAGAGGTCCCATAAACATTTCATATAGTCTTAAAGAGTCAGCTCCATGAGAATGGATAATATCATCTGGATTAACGACATTACCTAAGGATTTTGACATTTTTTGACCATTATCACCTAAAATCATTCCTTGATTAACTAGTTTTTTAAATGGTTCAGGTGATTGGACTAAACCAATATCATATAAAAATTTATGCCAAAATCTTGCATATAGTAAATGTCCAACAGCGTGTTCTTTACCACCAAGATAAAGATCTACTGGTAACCACTTTTGGATTTCTTCTTTGGCTTCTAATGAATTAAGTGGAATCATTCCATTTTCACTTTGTAACAAGTAACCAATGTAATACCATGAGCTACCTGCTAGTTGTGGCATCGTATTAGTTTCACGGCGATATTTTTTGCCGTCAATTTCTACATATAGCCAATCAAGCGCATTAGCAAGTGGACTTTCTCCAGTTCCACTTGGTTTAATATTATCAAGTTTGGGAAGTAATAACGGCAACTCTTCTTCTTTTAAGACTTTAATTTCTCCATCTTCACCAAACAATACCGGAAATGGTTCACCCCAATATCTTTGACGTGAAAATACCCAATCACGTAATTTATAATTATCAGTTTTATAACCAAGCTTATTAGTTTCTAAATATCTAATAATAACTTCATTAGCTTCTTTAATATTTAATCCATTAAATAATGGACTATTAATATGAATTCCATCTCCAGTATATGCTTCACCAACAACATCTGAATCAATAACTTGAATAATATCTAATCCAAACTTTATCGCAAACTCATAATCTCTTTCATCATGAGCCGGTACTGCCATAACGGCACCAGTTCCGTATGATGTTAACACATAGTCAGAAATCCATATTGGTAGTTGAACTCCAGTTAGTGGATGAATCGCAAAGGCACCGATAAAGACCCCTGTCTTTTCTTTGTCTAATTCGCGATCAAGATCTGATTTTTGTTTAGTAAGTTCAATATAACTTTTAACCTCATCATATTCACTCGGTGAAGTTATTTCTAAAACTAGTGGATGTTCAGGAGCTAATACACAATAACTAACGCCATATAAAGTATCAGGTCTTGTGGTAAAGATATCAAAAGATTCATCTGAATTAGCAACTTCAAAAGTAATAGTTGCCCCCGTGGATTTTCCAATCCAATTTCTTTGCATTTCTTTTAGTGAATCTGACCAATCTAATAATTCAAGATCATTTAATAATCTTTCAGCGTATTTAGTGATTTTTAAAACCCACTGCTTCATCGCTTTTTTAGTGACTGGATATCCACCACGCTCAGAAACCATTAATCCGTCAACCACTTCAATTTCATCATTAGCTAAAACTGTTCCCAACTCTTCACACCAATTAACTTCAACTTCTTTAATTTCAGCTAATCCATGTTCATATAGTTTCGTAAAAATCCATTGAGTCCACTTATAATAACTTGGATCACTAGTAATAACTTGGCGATCCCAATCAATTCCTTTACCAGACTCAATAATTTGTCTTTTAAAATTTTCAATATTTTGATAGGTGAATTCTTTCGGATCATTTCCGGTTTTAATCGCATATTGTTCAGCAGGCAGCCCAAAAGCGTCAAACCCCATTGGAACTAAGACATTATAACCTTGCATCCGTTTAAATCTAGCATAAATATCACTAGCCGCATATCCTTCGATATGTCCAACATGTAATCCTTCAGCACTAGGATAAGGGAACATATCTAAAATATAAATCTTTGGTAGTGATTCATCATTTAAAGTTTTAAAAGATTTATGGTCTTGCCAATGTTTTTGCCATTTTTTCTCTATTTTTCGAAAATCATAAAACATAAAAATCACCTAAAATTATTATACCACGAATTAGACCTTGCTACTTAAGAATGGCTAAAAAAAAGGATGCATCCCATCCTTTTTAAACTAAATAATAAAATTTTAAAATTTTATCCGATTAAGTTTTCTACGTATTTAACTAAATCTCCAACCGTTTTTAGTGAAAAAGCATCTTCATCAGATACTGATACATTATATTCATCTTCAATGAACATAATAATTTCAACAGCATCAATAGAATCGATTCCTAAATCTTCAGATAATCTTGCATCTAATGTTACTTTTGATTCGCTAACGCCTAAATCACTAACGATCATGTTTTTAAGTTTTTCAAATACCATAATCTTCTCTCCTTTTTAAAATCCATAATTATTTTAGATTATTTCTTATCTTTTGTCAAACTAAGAGATATTACAACTGCTTCATATGGTCTTAAACTAATAGATTTAGGCGAAATATGTGAATCTTTATAATTTGAAAAAATAATTTTAATAGGTTTCATTCCTTCTAGTTTAGAAAATAAAAAGCGTCGATTTTTATCACTAAAAGAGTTAATCACTAAAATAATCTCGTTGTTAAGCTTCCTTAGATAGGCAAAAATAAAGGGATTATTAAAATCAATAATCTCAAAATCTCCGTAAATTAGAGTTTCTCGATATTTACTATTTAATTTTAAATCAATGATTTTTTTATAGTGATTTAAAATAGAGTTGGTATCAGCAATTTGATTTTCAACATTTATGTCTTGATAATTAGGGTGAACCTTAATCCAAGGAACTCCGGTAGTAAATCCGGCATTTTTAGATGCATTCCACTGCATTGGAATTCTTGAGTGATCTCGCGAATGACCTTTATGGCGATTAACTGCCTCATCTACTGTTAAATTTGGATTATTTTTTAAATCAAGTTTAATATGATTAATCGTTGATACGTCTCTAAATTCATCTAATTTTTTAAATGGATAATTAGTCATGCCGATTTCTTCACCTTGATAAATAAATGGTGTTCCTTTAATAAAATATAATGTGTTAGCTAACATTTTAGCTGATTTTTCAAAGTAGTTTAAATCCCCGTACATACTCATAACTCGTGGGTGATCATGATTTAACCAATAAAGTGGATTCCATCCTTTTCCTCTAAATCCATCTTGCCACTTTTTAAAAACTGACTTTAATTTAACAACATCAGTTTTTTCAACACCATTAACATTTTTAGTACACCAATTATGATCAAAATTAAAAACCATATTTAATTGGCCATATTCGTTAGAAGCATATCTTAATCCCGATTCAACTGACGCTCCCCCACCCACTTCACCAATAGTAACAATATCATATTTAGAAAAAACTTTATCTTTTAAAATTTGCAAATAATCATGAACTTTTGGTAAATTGGAATATTTAGAAAAATCAGGGACATAGCGATCATTTGTCATATGAGAATCTTCAAATGGAGCTCTAGCTAAATGACTTGCAGCATCAATCCTAAATCCTGAAATGCCTAGATCTAACCACCAAGTTGCCATTTTTACCATCTCTTGTTGGACTTTTTCAGATTTCCAATTTAAATCTGGCATTTTATTACTAAAAATTTTCATAAAATAATAACCAGTTATTTCATCTTTTTGCCAACAACTGCCACCAAAAAAAGAAGACCAATTAGTTGGTTCATATTCTATTCCATCAATATAACGTGGCGGTTCCCAAATATAATATTCCCGATATGGATTATTTAATGATTTTCTTGATTCTTGAAACCAATAGTGTTCATCAGAAGTGTGATTTAAAATTAAATCAACAATAACTCGAATCTTTAATTGTTTCGCTTTATCTAAAACTTTTTTAAAAGTCTCAATAGTTCCATATTCACTTGCAACTTCATAAAAATCACTAACATCATACCCATTATCATCCATTGGTGATTTATAAAATGGCACTAGCCATATTAAATTAACTCCTAAGTAATGTAAATAATCTAATTTTTGATAGACTCCTTCTAAATCACCAATGCCATCACCATTAGTATCAAAAAAACTTTTTATATAGATTTGATATCCAAATGATTCCATCCACCATTTTTTCTTCATTAACTTACCTCTTCAATTCATACTATTAATATTTTATCACATTATATGTGATATAATTAAAATGGTGATTAACTTGAATTTACATGCAATTTGGCATCAAAGCCATTCAGAGTATTCTTATCAGATGGATCATGAAACTGTTCATCTTCTTTTACGAGTTGCTAAAAATGATATTAGTGCAGTGACATTACTTTATGGAGATCCATTTCATTGGGCTCGAGATAAAAACAACAAGCGATATCAATGGGATATGAAGGAAAAAGAAATGACATTAAAATACAGTAACGAACTATTTGATTTCTTTTTTCTTGAACTAAAAGTTCCATCTAAAAGAATTAGATACGCCTTTTTAATTAAAGACAATCAAGGTGATGAAATTATTTATCATTCAAAAGGAATTTTAAAAGTAGATCAATCACGCAATATTACTGATGTTAATTGTTTCTTTAACCTTCCTTATCTACATCAAGAAGATCTAACTAATACTCCTAGCTGGGTTAAAGAAACGGTATGGTATCAAATTTTCCCTGATCGTTTTTATAACTACAATAATCCTTCAAAACATAACTGGGATAATGTTGAAGTGAAAAATAATGAAATTTATGGTGGTAACTTACAAGGAATTATTAAAAAACTGCCCTATATTAAATCATTAGGTTGTTCAGGGATTTATTTAACACCAATCTTTAAAGCTAAAACGGCTCATAAATATGATACTGTTGATTACTACATGATTGACCCTAGTTTTGGAACTAATGATGATTTTAAAGAGTTTGTTGACAAAGCTCATCAATTAGGAATTAAAGTTATGTTAGATGGCGTCTTTAATCACGCTGGATTTTATCATCCGTATTTCCAAGATGTAAGTAAAAAAGGCGAAAATAGTGAATATGCTGAAGCGTTTATGATTAAAAAATGGCCAGCTGTTGACTTTGAATATGATGATGATAAAATCTTTATGCTAACATCGGATAATATTAACTATGAGACTTTTGCTACAACTCCGTATATGCCAAAATGGAATTTTACTTCACAAATTACGGAAGATTATTTGTTAGGGGTTGTAAAATATTGGATTACCAAATATAATATTGATGCATGGCGCTTAGATGTTTCTAATGAAATTAGTTTTGAATTTTTACGAAAAATTAAACGCGTAGCTAGAAAAGCTAATCCGGAAGTTTATATTTTAGGTGAAAACTGGGATCAAGCTCTTCCGTGGTTGCGTGGTGATCAAATGGACGGCGTGATGAATTATTTTCTAACTAATATAATTTGGGATTTTATCGATTTAAAAATTGATTATTTAGAATTTAAAAATCGATTAACCCATTATTTAGTTGGAACGCCCAAAAATATAATTAACAATCAATTTAACTTAATTTCATCACACGATACAATGAGAATTAAATCAAGAGTTAATGGTGATATGAGACGAGTTAAAATTGCCCATATTCTCTTACTTTTATCACATGGAACTCCTAGTATCTATTATGGTGATGAAATTGGATTAGAAGGAAAAGATGATCCTGATAACCGTCGCACGATGATTTGGGATGAAACTAAATGGGATTTAGATTTCTTATCATTTATCAAGAAGTTAATTACTATTAGAAAAGAATATCATGATTTTAATAGTGAAATGAAAGTCATTTCATATAATCATAATTTGATTTTAAAAACTAGTGATTTATATCTCGTTATAAATAATTCAAACCAAGAAAAACCGCTAAATCTTAAGGGTAAGTATCTAGATGTCTTAAATGAAACAATGATTAATTTTGATGAAGTTAAAACAATAAACCCATTTGAATTTTATATTCTAAAAAAGGAGTGATTTTAAAATGAAACCAACAATGAGAGATGTTGCTAAAGAAGCAAATGTTAGTGTCTCAACTGTTTCAAGAGTTATTAACAACAAGGATTCGGTACACGAATCAACGCGAGTATTAGTGCTTGACGCCATTGAAAAATTAGGGTTTACCCCTAATAAATTAGCGCAAAGCTTAACTAGTAATTATAGTAAAATGGTGGCAGTGTTTGTCCCTCATATTGGGCCTGAATTTTATGGTCATCTTTTAGAAGGAATTGAAAGTCAAGCCGGAGCTTATGGATATAAAATTATTTTCTGTAATACCCAAAATAATCCTGAAAGAGAATTAGACTATTTGCGCTTTGTAGAGCAATATAACATTGATGGATTAATTATCGCTTCTGATTTCCATAACATTAAAACGGTTCAAGAAATGAACATTCCAATCGTTACAGTTGACCACACTTTAGATGAAACTTATCCGTCTGTTACTAGTGATAATATTAAAGGTGGAAAATTAGGTGCACAAGAGTTAGTCGAAGCTGGTGCTAAAAATATTTTACTCTTTAGAGGTCCATCGTTTTTACCAACGACGATTGAAAGAACCATTGGTGCTAAAGAAGTATTTGATCTTCACCCTGATATTACTTATACTTATTATGATTTCGATTTAGTTGCTCCTGACTGCCGTGAAATTGAAGATGTTTTAAATTCTCATACTGATGTTGATGGTATTTTTGCTTATGGTGACACCTTAGCCTTAGCCACAATAAAAATATTGAATAAATTAGACAAGAGAATGCCTCAAGATGTTCGGGTTGTCGGTTTCGATAATAACTATTTTAGTGTCATGTCAACCCCACCACTAACAACCATTGAACAATCACCATCTTTTATGGGTAAAAGTGCCTTTAATTTGCTTCATAAACTAATGAAAAATGAAACAATCGATAATCCACACGTCATCGTTGATGTTAAATTAATCGAAAGAAATTCATCAAAATAAAAAATTCCCGAGGATAACCTCGGGATTTTCTTTATAGATATTCAATAATGGCATAAACTCCAGGTTTCGTTACTTTAATCGTTTTGGGATCTAATAAATAATCTTGACTCGCAAACAAAACTTCTCCTTCCAAGAGGTTAATTCTTCTTACTTGATAGTCATTTTGCAAGTAATGAGTAATTCTCATTTTAGTATTTTCTAAAGTATAAATTACAAATCCACCTTTTTGGGTAACTGATTTAACCTTAGAATTTGAGTTAGTATAAATTTTATAAGTTTTCCTAATTTTAATTAATTCTCTTAATTTTTCGACACTAATTAATTTATGATTCCAAATAATCATATTAATTTCGTCTGGTGATTTATAAGAGTTTTCAACTTGATTTTTGGTCCGATAAAACTCTTGACCAGCGTGGATAAATGGAACCCCTTGAGCAATTAAAACTACGTGAGTGGCAAAATCTTGATAGTGCCACTTTTTATATTCATCATAATTCGTTTTAAGACTAATTTCATCATAAAATGTATAGTTATCGTGGCACTCAACATAATTAATTGATTGGCTTGGGCTATCAAAAATATTAAGTGATCCTAAAAGCGAATGTTTTAAAATTTCAAAGTGATCATTATTGCCCATGGCGTAACCGTATTTATCGGTTCCTTTCATTACATTTCTAAACTGATCATTAAATTGGGCATACGATTTAATTTGTTTTTGATTGGCCATGTTGGCTCTCGTTTCACGTGGCATCGTGTTAGGGATGTTCCAGCCTTCACCATATAACATAATATTAGGATTAATTTCCTTTAATTCTGATTCAATAACTAACATCGTTTCAATATCCATTAATCCCATTAAATCAAAACGAAAACCGTCAATTTTAAAAGTTTTAGCTAAATAAACTAAACTATCAACAATTATTTTCCTTGCCATATAACGAAAACTAGCGACATCATTTTGGCAACCACTAGAATTAGTAATATTGCCTCGTTTATCAAATTGATACAGATAATTAGGCACTAATTTATTAACTGTGAAATTAACGTAATCATAGACATGATTATAAACCACATCAAGATTAATACCTAATCCAATTTTATGAGCGTAATTAACAACTTTAATAAACTCATTAATTCTTAAAAGTGGATCATCCGGATCTTTTGAATACCATCCATCTAATAAGAAAAACTGATGAGGATTATAACCCCAATTATACAATCTATTTTTATCGTGATCATCGACTCCTAAAAAGTCAGTAACTGGAAGTAATTGCAAATGGGTAATTCCTAAATTATAAATATAATCTAAGACAGTAGTTCCTAGTGTCTTATTCTTAGTAATTAAACCGGTAAATAACCCTTTATCATCAATATCTAAACCAATAGTCATATCACGGACATGACCTTCATAAATAATCGCTTTTGTCTTATCAGCCGTTTTAATTGGTGAATCAATAACTTTACTGATGCGTCTTTGGTTTAAGACATAACTAAACTCATTAGTTCCAGCTTTAGCGTAAGGATCTAATACTTTTTCAAAAAAAGTATGAATTCTAACATCATAATAATATGGTTTTAAGTGATGATCTCCTTTAACTCGAAGATGCCAAACTTCACCTAAATTTTTCATTTTATAAGTGTTATCATTTAACACTAAATCAATTTCTTTGGCAACTGGTGACCACACATAAAAATCAGTATAATCTTTATGATAAATAGATCCAAGTTTCCCATCATAACGGTTATTTTCTTCAAATTCTTCGGTAGTCGTAATTAATCCCACTTCGAGTGGAATCGCATAATCGTTAATGAAAACTAAGTAATCTTTATGTAAATCTAAATCTTTATTAAGGGTAAAAAAGCTTTGATTATTATTAAGCTTCTTTAAAACTCCTTTAAAACCAATCATACTAACTTTATAAATGATTTCATTGGACTCAATTCTAATTAAATTATATTTATCAATATATGCTCTCATCTTAATAAATCTTTATTTACCTTAATAATAATTGGATCTTTAGAAAAACTTAATTGTCCGCCTTTAACTTTTATCATTGAATTATCAATTAAACTAGGATAAATACCATCTTTTAAATGAGCATTAATTTTATTTGACGTTCCTAAATTAAAGTATCCAATCATGCAATTATTTTTATCTTCATATTTTAAAACTGCCGCTTTTTTAGTTTCTAAGAAAAATAAATTACCACTAGTAATCAATTCATCTTCATGAATAGCTTTTAACCGACGAATCGTTTTTGAAATATCTAAACCTGTTTCATAATTAATGGGATCATACTCAAATAAACTAGGGCGGTTAATGTTTAAAAACTCTTGTCCAGCATAGACAAATGGCATTCCTCTTAAGAAAAAACTTAATGCTGTTAAGTTCATTAATTTATGAAAATCACTCACATAACTAGCTATTCTTTCGCGATCATGGTTTTCTAAATGTCTTATTTTAAGATAATTTTTCGGATAAATCATTTCTTGCCTTTCAACTTCATAGAGCCATCTTTCTAAAGAGCCCTCCCCAGTTAAATAAGCGTGGAAATATTTGTCAATATCATAGTCATAACAAGCATCAAATACTTGATACATTTCACTATCACTATATGCGTCAAACCCTAGATCTCTAATATGTTTAACAAAACTAGGGTGAATTGATTCGGTTAACCAAAATAAATTAGGATTTACTTTATTGACCGCTGTTTTCGCTTCCTCCCAAAATTCAAGTGGCACTAACGGTGCTACATCGCAACGAAATCCATCAACTAATTTTGCCCAATACACTAAAACATCAATGAAATAATCCCATACTTCTCTTTTAGAATAATCTAAATCGGTAATATCAGTCCAATCTCCAACGCGATTTTTAAAAGTACCATCTTCCCTACGGTAAAACCAATCTGGATGTTTTTTCGTTAACACTGAATCTCTAGAAGTATGGTTAATAACGATATCAATCATTACTAACATATCTAATTTATGGGCTTCAGCAATTAATTTTTTAAAATCTTCTAAAGTTCCATATTCAGAATTGATTTGATAATAGTCTAAAATTGAATAAGGACTACCAACTTCCCCTTTTCTTTCTTTTAATCCAATTGGGTGAATTGGTAATAAATAAATAATATCGGTTCCTAGTTGTTTAATTCGTGGTAAATCACGAATTACTCCTTGAAAATTTCGTGTTTTTGAGTGTTGTCTAGGAAAAATTTGATATATCATTTTTTTACGCCAATTAATATTCGTATTTCTTGCCATAACTTCACTTCCTTACATATAATATTATACCTTATTAATAAGGTATTTTCCATTTATCCGTTCATAAAAGACAAATACCGCTAAAGGTCAATTTAGCGGTATTTGATAATTTAATTTTAAAACAAATTTTAACCTTTAGTAGCTCCAGCCATAATACCTTCGATAAGATATTTTTGGAAAAACATATAAAGTAAGGTAATTGGAACACCTACAATTAATGCCCCAGCGGCAAAAGCTGAATAGTGTAGAGTATTTGGGTCATTAATTAATTTAAATAATCCTACCGCTAATGTCCATTGTTCAGTAATATCGTGATCAATTGGCGCTCCAGGTCGCGGAATATTTAATAAATATCCTGGTAACATATAATCCATCCATGGAGCCATGAACATATTAACAGCAACAAATGTTAAAATTGGTACCGCTAGTGGCATAATAATTCTAAAGAAAATTTGTAGTTTATTAGCCCCATCAATCATCGCCGATTCATCAAGATCTCGTGGAATTTGATCCATAAATCCTTTAATCAACCAAACATTACCTGGAATTCCTCCACCAATATATAAAATGGTTAAGGCTAGTGGTTGACCAAGTAAACCGAATTTCCAAAATAAGACATACATCGCAATTAATCCCATAAATGATGGGAATGATTGTAAGACTAAAATTGTCATTAGTCCAGCCTTCTTACCTTTGAAGTTAAATCTTGCAAAGACATATGAAGCTCCAGTAATTAAAACCGTTCCAATTAACATGTTAATCATCGCAATCATAAAGGTATTGGACCACCAAGTCTTAAACCTAGTTTCATTAAATAAATAATTAAATGATTCCCAAGTTGGATTTTCTGGCCAAATGCGGCTTGGAATATCGGTCTTTAAATTTGAGAGTGCCATTCCGAAAATATAAATAATTGGCACAATAACCACCGTCGCAATAATTACAATTTCAGCGTAAATTAATAATTTAGCAAAAACTTCTGATGGTTTATAAACTTGTTTAATACCTGATTTGGAAATATTTCTTCGTTTTGGTTTTTTATAAAAATAGAACCAACCACCAATTGGAATTAAAGAAATTAATGACGGAATTAAGCCCTCATAGCCCTTCTTTGATGCATAATCAGCGGTCATCGCTTGAGAAACGAAGAAAACGACAATCGCAATAAAGATTAGAATAACTCTTGTTACTACGACGCTTGATTGCGATAGTCTACTTTCGCTATCTAACTCATCTTTATAGGCACGCATTAAATAAGTTCCATAATCATTTGCGTCAGTTTGAGCTAGTAATTGACCAAGTAAATCGTGGTTTTCTTTACTTGGATTATTTTCATTAGTTGTTTGTAATTCATTTAATCTGATTAAAGTATTTTTTTCAATTAGATTAATTAATTGTCGTTTTAATTGAATTTCATTTGATAGGGCTGTATCATTACTTAATTTTTTAGCTTCGCTAATTAATGTAATTAACGGATGATCTCCTTCGCCATCGTATGCAAGTGGTATTTCTAAAATTTCATCTGAAAGATTAATCACTTGATTAACAAAATCATATATTTTGAATTGATTATTAAACCATTTAACATTTTGGGTAATTGTTAATTTTTGACCATCAGTTTTGACTGCGATAATATCATCGTTAAATTGAGTGAAATTAACGATATTATTTTTGGTTGCATTTAAGTTAGCAAATTTTTCTTCTAAACTTAAGACAATTCTATATTCATTAAGAATTTCGTTATTAGCGATTCTAACTGCGTTATTAGTAATTTGGTTATTTGCAAATTGAGCTTTATTAATATGGTCTTGAGTAACTTCTTTTGAAAGAATTAAGATTTTTAACTTAGCTAATAATTCTGGCTTTGTATCTTCGTTAAAATTATTAATTAAATGATTTAATATCGCTAGATCACTATCAGTTAAGATATCAGCAGTTTTGAAACCGTCTATTTTTGAAGTAATATAGACAAATCCTTTATCAGTTAACTCATTGAATAATCTAGTTTGATTAGTATTATATAAAACTTCTAAGCCAGCGATGTCTTCAGCTAATATAGTTTTATTAGTTGCATTTGACCTAACGATAGTTTCTAACTCAGCTTGTGTCACATTATTTAAATTTAATAAATCAAGATTATCTAAATATTTTTTAACACTTTCAAGTTTAGCTTCTAAATTGTATTTAGACGCTAAGGTATCCGGAAGTGCTTCAACTAAAGTTTTTGCTTCATCATAATTAGCTAAAGTTTTGTTATTAACTAAATCGCGAACTTTATCACCTACGGCTAAATGCTCTTGAACTTCATTTATTGTAGTTTTATAAGTCGTTACATATTGATTATGAGCTGGAAGAGCATTTAACTTTGTCATTAACTGATTGTATGAAGCTGTAGTTGGAAAATCTAAAAATATTGTCACTAAATTATCGGCTTCTCTAATTTTTTCTTGAATTAAGTAACGATCCTTTAAGTTTTGATAATTTTCATAAGTTGGATCAATTAGTTCTAGTGCTTCTCCGGCATTATTATAATTGGTTAAATTGTTTCTAGTTTCTAGTAGCAATATTTTATTTAATGCATCTTGATATTTCATTCGATCTATTGATTTTTGAGAAATCAAATGAAGTTCATAAGTTTGTTCTTTAATGTAATCACCAACACTAAAAGTTGCAGTTAAAACAACCGTTTCATCATCAGTTGGAAGTGTTACCTTTCCAGTAGTTGATACTAATAGTGGTTTGCTTGATGCCCATTCAACTTTAGCTCCTTGATAAGTTTCATGTAAGATGATGTCATTAGTTACATAATCATAGTCATTATCCCCTTGGAAAGTAATTCGATATTCTTTGGCAATTCCTCTTAGGAAATATACATCATCTGATTTTTTTACACAACCAGAAAGAAGTGTGACTCCAAACAGAATTAGAATAGCCAAAATAATTTTAATGGTGGATTGATATCTTTTCATAATTAATCCTCCTTGAAGGCTCTGGTTCGTGATAAGTTCCAGGCCGTAATTGAACCAACAAAAATAAAGATTAGAACTGAGAATACCGAAGCAATGTTATAAATTGATCTGTCAACAGTTAATTTATACATCCACGAAATCAAGATATCGGTATCTCCAGCGAACCCCCTGGAGTAGTGATCTGCGTTAGGCCCTCCCCCAGTAATAAAGTAAATCACACCAAAGTTATTAAAGTTTCCTGAAAAGGTCATAATTAAAATTGGTGCGGTTGAATACAAGATCAGTGGCATGGTAATATGGCGTAACTTTTGCCATTTAGAAGCGCCATCAATATCAGCTGCTTCATATAATGACTTATCAATAGATGTCATAATACCGCTCATTAAAGCCATAAAGTATGGAAAACCCAACCAAATATTAACGATAATTAATACTACTTTAACGAATGTTGGATTAAATGGGTTAGTGAACCACTCAATGTTATCACGACCGATGTAGAAAAACTTTTCAACACCTTCTAACATACTATATTCTTGTCCGAGCCAGCCGAGTTTTATAAATAAGTCATATAATCCTACTTTTCTAAATACACTATTTATAAATCCGGTTTCGTTAAACATGACTGAGAAAACCATTTGTGAGAGTAACGCCGGCATTGCCCATGGGAGAATTAAGATTGTTCTCCAAAATCTCTTAAATTGAACTCTTTCACTATTTAAAACTAAAGCTTGGAATAATCCACCAAAGAAGACAGTTCCAGTTGAGAAGATAGCCCAAACAATCGTCCATCTTAAAACTCTCCAGAAAGCTCGTCCAAATGAGGCTCCAAAACCGTCAGCAAAATTAAATAAAGCGAAGAAATTTTTTAAACCAACATAATCGAAAGTATCGATCATTGATTGTTTTCCGGAAACTGAAGTAAAGGCTAGTAAGAATCCAAAGAGAATTGGCATAATTGAAATAAAGGCTAAAACAAATAATGCCGGTGATAAAATAATATATTCGAAGCTATTTTCATAAACTTCTTTAAAATATTCAACACCGCTTTCTACTTCTTCATCGTTATATATCTTCTCACTAGTTCTATAAGCATCAACAATTGACCAAACCATAAAAATAAAGAAGAACAGTGATAAAATCATTCCGATTAACCCTTCTAACAACACATGAGTGGAAACATGTCCTAACACTGGAGTTGATTCAACAACAGAAACAAATCTATCTCCTTCATGTAAAGTTAGGGCATCAGCAAATGCCATATAATCATTAAACTCAATTTTCTTTGTCGTACCAAGAGTAAAAACTCCCCAATAGCTTCTAGTAAAGAACCCAGCTTTATCGTAAAAGAAATTATCAAAATCACGTTCAAAAGCTTCCCTTTGTTCAGGATGCATTGCTAAATGAATTTTAATTAATAATTTAGTGTAGTCATCTTCAGTATAGTTAGAGCCAATTTGTTTATAACTACGTGACATAAAACCGGCGAACACTTTAGTAAATGGAGTTTCTTCATAAGGTTTTCTTACCCCATTATAAACTAGTCCTGGTTTTAAAAATTCATAAACTGTATCATTAATTAAATATAGTGGACCTTCATTATTTACTGCTACTGCGTTTTCTGGTAAAGTAAATAATGGATCTTCTAAACTATTAAATAAATTCATATAAATTTCATCATTTGGATCACTAGTAAAATCGACTTTTAAAGATACATATAACTTACCATTAATAATATAAGTTTTTCCGGTTTTTTCATATTTTGATAAACCAGCAACCGAAGTGATAATATTGAATTCATCTCCATATTGAACTGGTACACCAGTTTTAAAGTCAATTTCAATATAATCTTTAACATCGTTATCTTCTAAATCTTGGTAATTTCTTTCACGATAAAATAATTGATCAGCGTCACGATATAATACCTCTTTTAAAGCTAAATATTGTCTAGTTTCAACATAAGGATCGGACTCATCTGTTTTTAATTTTTGATATTCATTAGTGAAAATATTACGATACGAAATTGGATTTCGTTCTTTTAAATCATAAGCGATAAAATCAATTAATTCTTGTTCAGTGTTTAATTTATATATTTTATTGCCGCCTTGACCCTCAATTAAAAATCTTTCATCAAAATCTTTAAATGAATCTGGTAGATTGTTATCATTATAATTTGATCGAGCGTCTTTATATGCAGTATCAATAAAATTCTTTAGAAAGAGACCTTGTTCATCTCTAACAAAATCTTGTCCTTTAATTTTATCGTACGGATTAGTCTTAACAAAATATTTGCTAGTTCCTAATTCAATTCCAATAAAACCAGCAAAAATAATAAAGAAAAACGCCGCCTTTAAGTATTGTTTGTTTAATAGTTGTCCTAACCCCCAAATAAAACCAGAAGCAATCGCTTTTAAAATACTTTTTTTCTGTTTGGGTGATGGAGTTGTCTTCATTTTTTGTGTTTTCATATTTTCACCTTTTAATTAGGTAATGGCGACGTCAAAAAAGTTGACATCGCCATTACATATTTTTATTTAATTTTATTTAAATCTTAATGACCAAGTTTGGCTAAAGATTCGTATGATTTTTGAGCTTCTTCTTGAGCTCTGTCCACAGCTGTACCTTTCCAGATTTCTCTAATCATAGCTTCACCTGGACCCCAATAGTGTTGAACTTCTGGAATCGTAGGCATTGGCACAGATGTTTCTAATTGTTTTGACATTGCCATTAGTAATGCGTCAGCAGTTACTCCAGGAATATTAGATAATAATTCAGATTTTAATGCTGGTAATTTACCTTTATGTTTGTATAATAGTTCCATCGCTTTATCTGAGTTCATAAACTCAACAAAAGCAACAGCAGCTGGAATATTTCTTGAATATTTATAAACTGCAGTCATAATCGCACCAGCGAATGTTCTAGCTGGTTGACCATTAATTGATGGCATTGGCGCAACACCTAACTCAATAACATCTTTAGCAGCTGTATAAGCTTCAATATTCCAAGGACCAGCAATAATTAGAGGAATTTTACCTTCTTCAAAATGGTTTCCGAATCCTTTGGCATCTGTACTTGTTCCAGAAACAACAGGTTTTAATTCATCTCTAAACCAAGTTAATGCGTTAGTAACTGCAGTTGAATCTAATCCGACATTGTCTTTGTCATCTAGATCTTCACCAAATGGATAGAATCCAAATGCTGAGTAGAATCCTTGCATGAAATATGAGTCAGCAAAATGGCTTGAAGTTGTGAAGTAACGATAACCATTTTCAGCATTAGTTAAAGTTGATCCTTCTGGTTTTTGAGCATTCCAGATTTTAGCTTTACTAATTAAATCTTCCATTGTTTTTGGAACATCAGCTTCTTTAATTAGTTTTTTGTTGTAATATAGACCAACTGATTCAATTGAAGTTGGCATTGCAAATAGTCTAGTTTGAGCATTTGAACTAGGACCATATGTCTTAGTAGCATCATCATATTGAACTTGAGCAATTTGAGCTCCTAGTGGGTGCGATCTTTGTTCAACTAATTGTTTAGTACTTTGTGGTAAAGCATATAATAAGTCTTCTAAAATCGCAGGTGCTAAGTGGTCATGTGGAAATTGGAAAACGTCAGGTCCACCACCAGTAGGTCCAACAACTTTTAATCTATCTCTAGATTCTACTGAACCTTCGTGACGGTGTCTTACAGTAATGTTTTTACCTGCTTCAGTTTTATTAAACTCAGCAATTAATTCTTTAGCATAGTCTCCTTTTTCATCGTCTAACCAAGCCCAAATTTCTACTTTTTTAGTTAAAACTTGTGAAAAGTCTACAACTTCTCCTTCTTTTTTAGCACAAGCAGCAACTGTTACAGCAACAAGTACTGCTAAAATTAATAATAAATATTTTCTTACTCTCATTAGTCTTTACCTCATTTCCCTATTTTTTTAACTACCCTAAAGATAAATACTACTTCAGTAACGTGTCCCCAATCATCTTCAACACGTAGTAAGATTTTGTAATCGCCTAATTCATTAGTGTCTAGTGTTCTAAATTCGTTTGGTGATCCAGGAACATAAACACGATGAGTAATGTTTCCATCTCGGTTATCATCGGCTCTAAATACTGGGAACATTTGTGGGTCCCATTTAGAATATCTTTCGATTTCAATAACTCCAATATTACCTTCAAAAATAGTGAAAGTTGTTTGGAAAATAATTTCAGGTGCTTCTCTGTCTAAGTCTAACTCAGCAAAGATTGCTTCTGGAACTACAAGATCTTCACCAGCGGTATCATTAGCTAAAGTAAAGGCTTCAGCTTCAGCTGGATATTCAGCACCAGCAACTGGTTCAGTTTTCCACTTAACTAAATCTTGAAGAACGATGGTGTTTAATTCACCAATTTCTAGTTTACGGTTACCTTTAACATCTTCTTCATAAGGCCAATCTGGACCATAAACATATTTGTATTCGAAAGATTGTTGTAATAAAGTCGCCTTAACTTCTAATCTCCAAACTCCATCTGTACCTTTTTGAAGTTTCCAGTTAGATCTTCCTGGTTTCCAGCCATTGATACTTCCTACAACATATACTGCCGGAGTTCCTTCTGGAGCGGTTACTTCAAATCTAATTGTTCTTTCTTGAAGTGGATGAGGTGATTTATATACGATGCGATAGTTTTTCTTATGATCTAGTTGAGAACCTAATGTTAAAATAAATTCACTAGCTTTATCCTTGCTTTCGTCGAAACCAACTTTTGTAACTGGTACTTTATTAGCTGTTTCTTCTCCGTCAACAACTTCAACAACACTAAATCTTTCTTTAATAGCATTTCTTATCGCTTCTTTTTCTGTATCAGTAAAGCCACCAGTAGCAAAGTTAGTAACAATATTTAAGTTAAATTTAGTATGAACAATACTATTTCCATCATCATCTTTCTTAGCGAATGTTCCTTTTCCATCAGCATAACTACCTAAGTCAAATTTAAGAGTAAATGCTTCTTCACCAAATCCTGCTAAATTTTCACCAAAGAAAACATTTTCATTAGATGTATTGCCGCCGCCAGCATCCATAACAAACATTGGAGTAGCCGAACCTACTTGAACATCGTCAGCAAAAATTCCTAAATCAGGAACAGTCGCTTTTTTAAGGTCACCAGTATATTTGCTGTCGTCACCACCAGCATAAACAATTAATCCAACATCATCGATTTTATCGGCAGTTTGACTTAATATCGCCCCTTTTACTGGAGTAGACCCAATTACTGCCACATCTTTAAACAATTTGTTTGGTGCTGCCCATGCCGAAGCGTTGTGGTCTTCGATCCAACCCCATGAGTAGAAACCTAAATTTTCATCATAACCGTTATTTGGGTCATAAAATAAAACTAATAGGTTAACTTTTGCTGGATCAGCAACTAAATAAGCAACTTCATTCTTTTCTGCATCAGCACCAACGCCCTTTGAACCTTCAAAAACGTAAACATGATAAGTTGTACCAGCAGCAAATGATGAAATGTTAATTAAGATATCTGTCCCACCACTGGTTAATTTTTGACCCCAATCCGGATCAATTGTACCTTTTTCATCATCAAAACTGTTTGCGACAACCGGAATGAAGCCAATGGTTGCCCCTTCAGCGGTCGTTGCCTCAACATGATAAACGAAATAGATACCAAATTCATCAGTACCTGTTGGCTTAACGCTTCCGCCTTTCTTGACATATTCATTGCCAACTTTTACTAAAACATCTCCGCCCCATGTGTGACCTCCAACAAGTTCGTAATCATCGTCCCATTTATGGAAGTGAACTACTACTGTTGTTTCTTCAGCACCAGCTGCAGGTAAGGCCGCATGTACCATTAGCCCTCCAACAACTGCGGTTAGGAGTAGTAAAGTAATAAATGATAATAATCTCTTCATATCTTTTTATTTCCTCCTTTGATATGTTTTAATTATATTAATCATACCTACCTACATTATATACAAAATAACCTCAAAATGTAAGCGGTTACTCTTTTTTTGTTTTGAAACCGCTTGCAAGATTTGATTAGTTAGATTATTATCATCATATTATGATATGATATCTACGAAAGTGAGGAATGTATATGAAGAGAATCTTATCTTTTTTATCGATATTTATGTTGCTTTTGTTGACATCAATAACCGTTGGTGCCAGCAACAAATTAAATACATTAGTCGTCAATTATTATCGCTATTTTGACCATGATGCTTTACACACCGCTTGGATTTGGCAATATGCCCCAAATGGTGGTGACGGTGTTAAAGATCATGAATTTCAAAAAAGTACTGATCCTGAATCTAGATGGTTAACTTTGGAAGTCGATTTAAAAAATGACACTAGATATCAAGGAAGTACTGCTGTTGGTATTATTATTAAAAGAGGAACTGGTTGGAGTGGTGCTAGAGAACCAGGCGGAGATCGAATTATTGACTTAAGTAAAGTTAGTGTATCTAATGGAGTCGGTAATGTTTACTTTGTTCAAGAAGATGTCAATATCTATTATTCAATTAGTGAAGCTGATACTTCTGATAAAGTTTTAGATGCCGCTTTTGATGCTAATAATAAAATCAATATTTATGCAACCTTACCTCCAACTAAAACTTTAGTTTATTCTAACGGTGTGAAAGTTCAAGAGTTTGGTGCCCAAACAACTTACCACTATACAATTACCCTTGATCAATTTGATATCAACAAACAATATGAAATAGAACTTCATTTTGGTAATAAAGTTAGTGCTCGCTATGGTGTTTCTCTACGAAACCTTTATAGTACTACAATCTTTGAAGATGCCTTTCATTATGATGGTGATTTAGGTGTAATTTATAGTAAAGAAAAATCAATTTTTAGATTGTGGTCACCAATTAGCGAACAAGCAAATCTACTTCTTTATCATCAAGGCCACCCTGAATTTGATCGTAACGGAAAAGCTAATGTCGAAAAAGATCCTTATGAAAGACTACAAATGACTAATATTGGTAAAGGAACTTGGGAAGTCGAAGTTAATGGTGATTTAGCTGGTAAATATTATACTTTTGAAGTTGCCTACAATAATCAAACTCATGAATTTGTCGACCCATATGCTTATTCAACTGGAGCTAACGGATTAAGGGCTCAAGTAGTTGATTTTTCAAAAACTAATCCTAAAAAATGGTCATATAATTCACGACCAAATACGATTACCAATATGACTGATTATATTTTATACGAACTACATGTTAGAGACTTAACAACCCACTCAAGCTGGGGCGGCAACCCTGATCATGCCGGAACTTTCTTAGGAGTAGCTGAAAGTGGTACTTCTTATACTGATGATAATGGATTGACCGTTACTACCGGACTTGATCATTTAGCTGAACTAGGAATTAATGCGGTTCACTTCTTACCAATCTTTGATTTCGGTTATATTGATGAAACAAAAATTGATGATGAAAATTATATGAGTGTCCACGGTTTTAACTGGGGGTACATGCCATATAATTTTAATACTCCTGAAGGTTCATACTCAACCAATCCATTTGATGGATATGTTCGAGTTAAAGAATTAAAAGAAATGATTCAAGCCCTTCATAATAAAAATATTAGAGTGGTCATGGATGTTGTCTATAACCACACTGGAGAAACTGCTGGTTCACAATTTGAAAAATCTATGCCAGGTTACTATTTCAGACAAAATGCTGATGGCAGTTATTCTAATGGTAGTGGAACTGGTAATGAAACCGCTAGTGAAAGGTCAATGTTTAGAAAATATATGGTTGATTCAGTTAAATTCTGGGCTACCGAATACAATATTTCTGGTTTCCGATTTGACTTAATGGCTCTTCATGATGTTGAAACAATGAATCAAATTAGACAGGCTGTTAACAAAATCGATCCAACCATTATTTTATACGGTGAACCATGGATGGGTGGCGATTCTCCACTTGATGAAAAAATAAGAGTAGATAAAAACAACATGTCAAAAGTTAGTGACAATATTGCCTCATTTAATGATAATACTCGTAACGCCATTAAGTGGGATTGGAATAAAGGAATTACTGAACTTAATGTGTTAAATTCGATAAGATATGGTATCGCCGGTGGCGTTATGTTAGATTATGCTAACGCTCAAGACAATGTTGCTTCTTTCCATCACGAACCACACAAAATTATTAATTATGTTTCGGCTCACGATGATGAAACCTTAAGGGATTTTAACTACATCAAAAATACTAACGATGATGAAACCTTAGAATTACTCCAAAAACAATCCAATACTTTTATCTTAACCTCACAAGGAATTCCTTTCCTACACGCTGGTGTTGACTTTATGAGATCAAAACCAGTTACTGAGGCTGATGGTGCCACTAGTGATAACCGAGTTGTCAAAGGTACATCAGGAAACTCATATAATTTACCTGATACTGTCAATCAATTAAACTGGGAAAATAAAGCAAAATACTATGATGTCTATAATTACTATCGCCATTTAATTGCCTTTAGAAGAATTATGCCAAGTTTAAGATTAAATTCGCCTGAAGCAATTAAACAAAGGTTAGAATTTATTGATCCTGAAAATAATAAACAATTAATGTATCGCATTAAAGGTGATGACAATACCCCCGATATCGTTGTCGTTCACACTAACAAATCATTCGGTAGTTTTACCACCGATAAAGATTATATTAGAATTACTAACAATATGGCTCAAGCTGATGCTCACGGATTTATGAAAGTTCCCAAAGGCACTAAATTAAGTTTAATTGAATTTAGCTCACTAATTTTAGTTGAAGACAATGGTAAATTTAACTACAACCCTGGAGCTCAACCTTATAATTTCTCAACTCCAAGAAGCGCTTCAAGAAATGTTGGTCTAATTTTAGGAATTACCATTCCAATTGTTGTCTTAGCTATTGCTGGAATTGTTGTTTTAATTACAATTAAAAAACGAAAATCGTTATAAAAAAAGGACCTATGTCCTTTTTTTAAGCACTAAACTCACTTTTTCCATATTTCAACATTACAATCATCAAGATAATTCCAATACCAAATTGAACGATAACTGGGGTTAATGCATGAGTGAAAAATCCAATGATAAATGATATAATCGAAGGAATTGTCATTGAGGCAACGACAATTTTCATACCATCAAAGTAACTCATATAATTAACATAACCAAATCTAAATAGTTGTAGTAACCCAGATAAAACGAAAATTAAGATAATATACAACAAGATTTGAACTGAAGAATAAACTAAAATGGCATAAAAAGCATTTTGACGATCAAAACTTTTTTCAATAGAAATAGCCAACTTAGATAGAGCTTGATTTTTTTCTCGATGATTACTAATATTATTAATATCTTCAAAGTTTACTTCTTCAGTAAACCCGTGATAATTTCCTTCTAAAATAGATTTCCCATCGCCTTTAACATAATAAATTTTTTTATTAGTAAAAATTAATTGACGAATTTCTTTATCAATCGTTAATCCTTCTTCACTAATTAAGAAGCGATAAGTAATATCGCCATTTACTGAATCTTTATAGACTACCGAAGCTGACTGACCAGAAGAACTATTAACTCCAGTTAACGGATGAATAGTAATGTCATTAGGTAATTTTTTGCCAACATTTTCTACTGACAAAAAATTATTCTCAACAAATCCTAATCTCCAGCCACCTTCTCGCAAGTTAGTATAATTAAATGAAAATAAGCTCACAAATGAGATTAAAATAAAGTAGATAATAAATTTCCAAAATGCGACAAATCTTAATTTTAGAATTCGATTTAAGAAAAAGCTGTCACGAAATATTCTAACTAAAAACATCTTTATAAAGCCTTATCCACCGAACTAATTTCACCAATATAAGTTCCCATTGGTGGAATTAATTGAGTTCCATATATATCTTTAATTACATCGAAATTAACTTCTTTTTCATTTGATGTTAAATTATGAATAATTAATAAAATTTGAGTATGTCCATCAATATTAACTTGTCTAATAAAAGCGACAGCACTACTAATTCCATCAACTCTTATAAAACTATTACCATACATTAAAGCTGGGTTTTCTCTTCTAACTTTAATCATTTCTACATAATGATTATATAGTGAATTCGGATTATTCTTTTGTTGAGACAGTCTTTCAACACTATCGTTTCCATCAATTAATGGAAACCAATTTGTTAAAGCGGAATCATCTAGATCCCATAAAAATGGTTGTCTTCTTGGTTCGTCATAAGTCGTAATTGGTTTGCCATTATCATCAACATATCCAGGGACCGTTCCACCTTCAATTCGTCTTCCCTTCATTCCTAATTCTTCTCCGTAATATATATATGGATTACCTGGTAAAGTTAAAAGAATACTTGAGGCTAGTTTTTGATTAGTTAAATTAGGCTGCATTGAGGCGAAACGATTCATATCGTGATTAGTTATGAATGGAGCGTCAATAAACTTAGGATTAAACTCCGATAATTCACTATATATTCTTTGTAAAGATAATTGAAGACGCGAATATTCACCAGTTTGAAAATACTGAGAAATAACGAAATTAAACATACTATCCGCTCCAAGATAATAATCTTCATTCATATTAGTGCTATATTCGAAGTTTTCTCCAACAAAATAAACATCTGGATAATCAGCAATTAACGCTTGTTTGAAGGTTCTAAGTAATTTTCCTCCTTCATAATTAGGGTTTTTGACATAATTAGGATCATATGGTTTGGAGAAAAAATGTTTAACCGCATCAAATCTAAATCCAGCAACACCTTTTTCTAAATAAAATCTTAAAACGTTAGTTAACTCGGTAATTACCTTTTCACTTTTTAAATTTAAATCTCTTGATGAAGGAAAAGTTTCAAAAGCTGCAGTTCCCTCTTTGGCATTTGTTGGCCAAATAAAAAAATCACGATATTCACTATCTAAATTGTTTAAAGCATCTAAATACCAAACATTATTATCAGCAGCATGATTAAATACGGTATCCATAATAATTTTAATATTACGCTTCTTCGCTTCATCAACTAAATGTTCAAAGTCAGCCATCGTTCCAAATTCAGGATTGATTTGATAATAATCGGAAATTTCATAACCATGATATGAAATAGTAGGATGAATGGGTGATAACCATAAAGCGGTAACTCCTAAATTAGTAAAATAATCTAATTTATTAACAATCCCATTTAAATCACCAACACCATCATCATTACTATCGGCAAAACTACGAACAAAGATTTGATAATAAATATCATTTTTCGGAAATTCTTCAGCATATTGATCAAGAATTGTCTTTTTCTTACAACCAACAATTCCAAAAGCCAATAAAATAATTGATAAAAATAATATAATTCGTTTCATCTTACAATCCTCGTTTCCTCATTGATTCCGTTTTATTAAATCCATCATCGCCACGATCTCTTACTGGTGGATCGATATCGATAATTCGAGTTCTAAAAATATAATCATGGGGCAATCTATTTTCTCTTTTGTCACTAATAAAAAAGAATGTAACTATAAAATAAATTCCAAAAGTAAGAATCCCTAAGGCTAACATAAAAAATTGCCTTAATAAAACCCGCCACAACCTAGCATCAAC
Source organism: Acholeplasmataceae bacterium (assembly GCA_050953805.1). GTDB lineage: Bacteria > Bacillota_I > Bacilli_A > Acholeplasmatales > Acholeplasmataceae > DUQW01. Next base: position 211,724 of record JBMNNE010000001.1, read on the forward strand.
GCCACTTACATCAACAACTTTAATTTTTTCGACTCGTTTACCAAAGGTTTGTCCTTTAGAAATAAAATAAGGCAAAAAGTAAAATCCAAAAAATGCCCCCAGAATTAAGACCATTCTTAAATATGGTGGTTCACTTAATGGAATACTAAGTAAAACGACCACCATCACACCTGATGTATCAATTGCGAAAGATTTAATTATTTTTTCAAAAGATGGAACCAATCTCTTACCTCTTTTCTTACATCTTTAATTATAACACAAGAAAATATTACACTATGTTATTAAACGATAACACCGACATGTTCTAAGTATTTTTTAAAGACTAAATTAATATCTTCATTAATTTGTAAACCTTCATAAAAAGGTATTTTTGACTTATTAATAATAACGAGGTTATGGCCGCGAAAGTAGTTTATTAAGCCACTTGCCGGATATACCGTTAATGAAGTTCCACCAACAATTAATAAATCAGCTTGACTCACTTCTTTAATCGAATCCATTAAAGTTTGATGATCAAGTGGCTCTTCATATAAGACGACATCAGGCTTAATTAATTCCCCATCTTCAGCATACGGAATTCCATCAACTCGATTATTTAAAATATAATCTAACGAATAAAATCGATTTGTTTTAACGGTATAATTACGATGAACTGAACCATGCAATTCTAATACTTTTTTACTACCCGCTAATTGATGTAAGCCATCAATATTTTGAGTAATAACGGAAGTTAGTTTTCCTTTTTCTTCTAAATAAGCTAACGCTTTATGGCAGTAATTCGGCAACACATCTAAATATATCATTTTATCAAAATAAAATTCATAAAACTCTTTCGTTTTTTGCATGAAAAAACTATGAGATAAAATCGTCTCTGGACGATAAGCATATTTTAAATGATACAAACCATCAGTACTTCTAAAATCAGGAATCCCTGAAGCTGTGGAAACTCCCGCTCCACCAAAAAATACGATCTTATTACTTTGATCAATTAATTCAAATAAACGTTCTAGTTTGATAACGATCACCCCTTGATAATATTGGGTCAACTGTTGACATTATTGGATTATTTAAGTTAAAGGTAAATCCCGCAGCTGCTTGTAATCTTAATTCATCAACGACCCAGTCTCTAATATTTCCTTCATAAATAATAGTTTCTGTTCCATATCTCATATAAACACTCGTATCTGGATCAAATACATAATCATTAGTTACTACTCGGTAATAATTACTTGGATTAATTGTAACTCCATTAATATATGATATTCTTCTATCAATTTCTGAATTTACCGATGTACCCCTTAGAATGGTACTTTTTACCATATTATCAAATGGTAACATTTTATATAATTTTTCAAGTGTAATATTACCAGCAGATAAATCTTCTCTAACCCCACCGGAATTATAAATTCCAACATCCGATCCCGTTTTAATAGCCATTAATTTGGATAACCATGCGGCAAAATCATCGCGATTAATATATTCGTTATTCGCAATAATAGTCGTTTTAAAAATCGGATCAGTTTCTTCTTGGTATGCTTCAATTTTCGCTTTAATTGTTAAATCCGGAGTTTGAAAACTTGGAGAATTGTAATATCGGTAATTTTTCATTGAATCTTTATTAATTGAAATTACCCCAGAAATATTACTAACTTCTAAATATCCCACTTCTCTTCCATTTGATCGAGATTGAATAATTGGTGCATAGTTGCCGTTAATATCAATATAGCTTCGATGGGTATGAGCATTAAAGATTAAATCAACTCGGCTACTTCCAGTAGCACTTCTAATAACATCATTACCATCACCAGTATGCCCAACAGCAATTACAAAATCAACACTTTCAACCTCTCTTAAATAACTAGCATATTCAGCAATGATTGAATCTGGATTTCTAAATTCATAATCTTTAACTCTTCCGGCAGAAATTGAACTTTCTAATCCAGCACCAATATAACCAATAATCCCAAATTTAATTCCACCCCGTTCAACAATATGATAAGGTTGCGCTCCTTCTAATAAGTCATCGGTTCCCTTATAAAAAATATTAGCTGCTAGTAATGGAAAACTATATTTTGGATTATGACCAATAAAATGTTTCGTTACTTCTTCAATGCCCCAATCGAATTCATGATTACCGACAACGAAAACGTCAAGTCCCATCATTTCTAATAAATCAAGAGTTGAAGTTCCCATATAATAATTAGATAGGGCACTACCTTGAAGCATATCACCGCCAGCAATAAAAATTGAATTAGGATTTTCTAATCGCATTTGATTAATGAAATTAGCAATTTTTGCTAGTCCCATTTCCTCTCCATTTTCTACAATTGAGCCATGTAAATCATTTAAATAAAAAATTTGAACAGTTGATGCACCAGTTATGGTTGCTGATAAACTCACATCATCTTTGATCCGAAATTGATACTTGCCATTAGTTAGTGTTGTCTTAGTTTCATTAACATAAAAGTCTTTAATCGCCATTGCTTCAGGTGGATTGAATGTAACTGTAACTAAAGTATTATACGCAATATTAGTTAAACCGCTATCAACAATAATATAGTCACCTAAAGTAATGTCAAAAGTTTCAATAATTTCGTCATATAAAGCATAAATATCTAAATCACTTTGGACATTACTTGCCTCACCTGACCAACTATTAAATTGATAACCAACTTTAGTATCATCAACTTTTGGGGCATCGGCACTTTCTCCTAGTCTTAAATAAGCTCTTTTTAAAACTAGGTTAGTAATACTATCAATAAATTGAATGGTATAAATTGGGATATCGCTAATAACCGCTCTAACTAATAAATTAGATTTAACATGAGTAAAATCCGTGTCCCAGCCTTCAAATATTTTACCATCCACTTCTGGATCAGGGGGAGATACAGCTGATTGATTATATTCAACAATTTGATCATCTACGACAACCCCGTTAACTAAAAATTTAACAGAAAATTTTTTGATTTGATAATTGGCATTAATTTCTAAATTTGATTTAACATTAGCAAACTCTTGATCCCAATTAATAAAATCATAACCTTCTTTTTCAAGATTAGTTGGCGGAATAGCCGTTTTATTATAAGAAACAATTTTCTCATCAACTTGATTATCTCCATAATAAAATTTAACAGTAAATGTTTTAACTTTAAATTTCGCCTTGATATTCAAGTCTGATTTAACATTAGTAAATTCTTGATCCCATCCATCAAAGTCATATCCTTGTTGATAAGGATTTGATGGTGCAATTGCTGCCTGATTATAAGCTATAATTTGTTTATCTATCAATTTATTGCCATGGAAAAAATTAACAACATAAGTTTTAATTTTAAAATTAGCATTAACATTTATATTGGATTTTACATTGACAAAAGTCTGATCCCAACCAGTAAAATCATAACCTTCTTTAGTCGGGTTTGATGGTGCAATTGCCGACTCATTATAGTTAATAACTTGTTCATCAAGTAAAAGATCACCATTAAAAAACTTCACGGTAAAAGTTTTAATTTCAAATTTAGCATTAATATCCAAATTAGATTTAACATTAACAAATTCTTGATCCCAACCAATAAAATTATACCCTTCTTTAAAGGGAGATGCTGGTGGAGTCGCTGATTGATTATGATTAACTGACTGATTACTAACAACACTACCGTTAACTAAAAATTTAACGGTATATGTTTTGGGCTCATATATAGCATTTACTGTTAAATTAGATTTGACATTAGTAAATTCTTGATCCCAACCGATAAAATCATATCCTTCTTTGACAATATCAGTTGGAGCGCTTGCCGCCATCCCATCCAAAACTTTTTCGGTTTTTAATAATGCCTCTCCATCTAAAAATTCAACTGTATGAAGTTTTATATTGTTTGTTTCTTCGTCGCAACTAACTAAAAATAGTAAAAATAGTGCAACAAAGATTAATAATATTTTTTTCATGTTCAAATAAAATTACCTCTCTAATGATAAATTCATGATATTAATTTTATCCCTAGTAATTTTCTATCGTTTGATTTATCTATCAATTAATTAAAAGCTGTGCGTGACAGCTTTTATTTTTTATTACTTTCTTCTTTACTTAAAATAATCTCTTTACTCTTCATTAGTCTAACGATATTAGACCTTTCATTATCTTCTAATTTCATTTTGATGGTATGAATTTGTTCGGTCATCTCAGGCATCATCACAAATTCAATTGCGTTAACACGGCGTCTTGTCTTTTCAATTTCACTAGCTAACATTGAACTGGCTTTATCAAGTTCAGCGAGTTTAATTAATTTAGGTAGTAAATTTGATAAATTAATTAACGACTCATCTAACTCAAGAGGAGTTGTAAAGAAACTATAAGTAATATCAATTGAATCAGAAACTTCAAACTCTAAGTGTGGCGTTTCAATATTCATAATATAATTAACTTTGTTAGTTAACTCTAAATTTCTTGTAGGGATAAATAAGGCTTCGTTAATTGTTGCAACCGATGATTTATTTTTGGCATTATTAAATTTTTTCATGATTAAAACTAGCTCGCGCTCAACTTCAATTCTTAACTCGCGGTTTTCCCTAATTATATCCATAAACTGACGAACCATTTCGTCCTGTTTATCTTTTAATAATTTATGGCCGCGTTTGGCAATTTGAAGTTGATTTTGAAGCTTCGTTAACTCCATTCTTGTTGCTGCAACTTGTTTTTGTGCCATACAAACCCCTCTTTACTTAATCTTTTTCTGGGTGATATTTCTTAATGTTATCCAAGCTAATTCGACGAAGTTCAGTTTTCGGTAAAATTGCTAATAGATCCCATCCTAAATTTAATGTTTCTTCAATTGATCTCCCTTTCTGAAATCCTTGAGAAACATATTTTAATTCAAATTCTTCAGCAAATTTTGCATATAACTTATCTAAATCAGATAAGGCACTTTCACCAAGAATCGTCGCTAACTCTTTGGCATCTTTACCTCTTGCATAAGCAGCGAAAAGTTGGTTCATAGTATCAGCATGATCTTCACGTGTTTTTCCCTTACCTATCCCTTTATCTTTTAATCTTGATAGTGACGGTAAAACATCAATTGGTGGAAAAATTCCTTTCATATATAATTCTCTAGATAAAATAATTTGACCTTCAGTAATATATCCAGTTAAGTCAGGAATTGGGTGCGTTTTGTCGTCTTCTGGCATCGTTAAAATTGGGATTTGAGTAATTGATCCTTTTCCACCTCTAACGCGGCCAGCACGTTCATATAATGTCGCTAAGTCAGTATATAAATAGCCTGGGTAACCACGACGACCTGGTACTTCTTTTCTTGCTGCTGATACTTCTCTTAAAGCCTCAGCGTAGTTAGTAATATCAGTAATAATAACTAAGACATGCATGCCCAGTTCAAAGGCCAAATATTCAGCCGCAGTAATCGCCATTCTTGGGGTCGCAATTCTTTCAATTGCTGGGTCATCAGCTAAGTTAACAAACATTACACTTCGCTCAATTGCCCCTGATTCTTGGAAACTTTTAATAAAGTAATCAGCTTCCTCAAAAGTAATTCCAATGGCCGCAAAGACAACTGCAAACTTGTCGCCAGAACCTAAAACTTTAGCTTGTCTTGCAATTTGAGCCGCCAGTCTCGCATGAGGTAATCCAGCACTTGAAAAGATTGGTAATTTTTGTCCTCTAACTAAAGTATTTAACCCATCAATTGCACTCACTCCAGTTTCAATAAATTCAGATGGATAATCTCTAGCTACTGGATTAAGTGGAGTTCCGTTAATATCTAAAGTCACTTCTGGAATAATATCGCCGCCATTATCAATTGGTCGACCTAAACCATCAAAAACGCGACCTAAGACATCTGGTGATAATGGAAGTTCAATTCCGCGACCTAAAAAGATGGCTTTGGAGTCATCAATTTTTAATCCTTGAGAACTTTCAAAAAGTTGGACTAAAGCTTTATCTTCGTTTACTTCAAGTACTTTACCAAGTCTAATTTCGCCGTTGGCTTGTTTAATTTGAACTAACTCGTCATATTTAACGCCACTAACGTGATCAACTAACATTAAAGGTCCAACAACTTCTTTAATTGTTTTATATTCTTTGATAGCCATTTAATCACTCTCCCAACTTTTCAAAGTCTTCATTCATTTTAACTTTAACTGCGTTAAATGTTTCAATAAAGTCTTCTTCTTTAACATATTTTAAACGACCAATTTCTTCTAAAACTGGCATACTAATGATATTTTCATATCTAACATGACGCTTAATTGCAGCTAAAGCTTGTTCATACCATTGGAAAATAATATTTAAGATATCATATTGCTTTTCTAGTGTAGTATAAGTATCGATAGCGTCAAAGGCGTTTTGATGTAAAAAGTCTTCACGAATCATCGCTGCCGCATTTAATTTTAATCGATCATTGTAATCTAATGAATCCATTCCAACTAGACGAACGATTTCTTGAAGTGAAGCTTCTTCTTGAAGTAAATTCATCGTACGTCTCACTTGTAATGACCAATTAGACTTAACGTTTTTATCAAAATAATCATTTAAAACATCTTGATATAACGAATAACTTCTTATCCAGTCAATAGCTGGGAAGTGTCTAGCATACGCTAGTTGAGCTGATAGCCCCCAGAAAACTTTAACAATTCTTAAAGTTGCCTGGCTCACTGGTTCTGAAGTGTCTCCCCCTGGAGGTGAAACCGCCCCAATTGCGGTTACCGCTCCTTCTCTTGGATTAGTTCCAATCGTTTTAACATAACCAGCTCTTTCATAAAATTCCGCTAATCTCGATGATAGATATGCTGGGTATCCTTCTTCACCTGGCATTTCTTCTAAACGCCCCGACATTTCTCTTAACGCTTCTGCCCAACGGGAAGTTGAATCGGCCATAATCGCCACTTTATATCCCATATCTCTAAAATATTCGGCAATCGTAATTCCGGTATAAATTGACGCTTCTCTCGCAGCCACTGGCATGTTGGAAGTATTAGCAATTAATACTGTTCTTTTCATTAATGATTCATTAGTTTTAGGGTCGACTAATCGTGGGAACTCCATTAACACATCAGTCATTTCATTACCACGTTCACCACATCCAACATAAACGATAATATCAGCTTCCGCCCATTTCGCTAATTGGTGTTGAACAACAGTCTTTCCAGAGCTAAAAGGCCCAGGAATTGCCGCAATTCCTCCCATTGCAATTGGAAATAAAGTATCAATTACTCTTTGTCCAGTTACCATTGGTTGATTTGGAGCAATTTTTTCTAAATAAGGGCGGCGTTTTCTTACTGGCCAATATTGAATCATATTTAGTTTAATAGTATTGCCATTTTTATCTTTTAATTCACAGACAGTTTCAGTAACTGGTCCTTTTACTTCTTTAATTTTTATAATTTCACCAGAAATATTTGGTGGAACCATAATTTTATGAGTAACGGAATCTGTTTCTTTAACTTCGCCAAGAATATCTCCACCTTTAACTTTTGCACCAACTTTTAAAAGTGGTTTAAAATGCCAAATTTTTTCTCGGCTTAATTTCGGAACATCAATTCCTAATGGAATATGGTTGCCACTTATTTCATAAATATGATCTAATGGGCGTTGAATTCCATCAAAAATACCTTCAATTAATCCTGGTCCTAATTCGGCTGATAATGGTTCATTAGTAAAATAGACTGGTTCGCCTGGTCCAATTCCAGCGGTTTCTTCATAAACTTGAATTGACGCTAAATCATCGCGAAGTTCAATGACTTCGCCAATTAAATGACGATCACTTACATGAACGACATCATAAACTTGGACATCTTGCATCCCTTTAGCGACAATTAATGGACCCGATACTTTCGTAATAATTCCGTGTTTTCTTTCTTTCTTCATATTTATCACTCCTAAAAGATGTTAATCCCGATAGCTCTTTCGACATCTTTTCTTATTTTTTCTAATCCTTTTCCACTTTCAATACCACTAAGCGGTAATGAAAGAATAATTGGGTAAGCTTCATTTTGATATTTTTCTAAAGTTTCAACAATCGCTTCATTAAAAATATCACTAACTAAAATTATTTTAGTTCCTAATTCAGCTAATTCATCGATTTTTTCATTTAATTTTTTTCGATCTTTAATAACAAAGGTAGTAATTCCGACCCCTTGAAATAAAATGATATCTTCATTTTCACCTAAACAGGCAATTTCAATTTTCACAAATTACACCTCCTAATATTTTAATAAATTAGTAATGTCAACTTCCTTATCAAAATAAAGGAGTCTCACATTATTAATTTCAAATTCTTTCGCTAATAAATAATTAATTAATGGACCACTTGAAAAAGTATCATAATTATAATCTTTGATCCCTTTTAAAAGGTCTTGTTTGAGGGTGTGGTCAAGTAATGATAAATTAACTAACTCGTTAAATCCTTGTAAAACATTTATTACTTCATCTGAATAATGAAGTTTTAAAATATCTAGTTTTTCATCAATTCTTAAATTATATAACTCTTTAAAGATACTTAATTCAATTTCACCACCTAAAATTAAATGGTTGTTAAATTCTTCATTTGTCAAATGAATATTTTCCGCTCTAAATAAAGTAATTAAATTATTTGAATCAATTAGTTTTTGTAAGTATTTAATTAAAGCCAGTTCGCGATACTCTTGCGCTTTTTTTAACATATAAGAGTAAACAATTTGGTCAACTTTGTGACTTAAACTTTGACTTGTTAAATTTTTGTCATGAGTAATTTCACTCAACTGTCTTAAAAGTTCTTCATTTTCACTTGATACTTTAGAAAATTCTTGATTAATTAAAGCTTCTTTTAATTCATAAATAGGAATTACTGATTGTTTTTCAAAAGTTAAATCATTACTTTTAATAAAAAAATGATTCTTTAAAAGAAGTTTAATGTTAATTAAATCATATTTTAAATACCATAATCTAACAATCTCTAGGTTAGGAACAATTTGTAAAAGTTCAGTTTTAGTTTTAATCTGTTCATTAGTAATAACTTCATCTAAATAATATGAGACATGATCAAAACCGTAACCTAAGTCACGTAATACTTTTAAGTATTCACTTTTATCGGTTTTTAAAAGTGTTAAATATTGAGTTTCTCCAAATAAATTAGCACTTTTAGCATTAATTGCTCCACTAGCAAAAGTATATGGCATTACTTAAATAACTCCTGTGATAATTTTGATTCGTATTCTCGTCTAACTTTATTAATTAATTCCATAAAATCAAAGTTTAAATCATAGTATTTACCAACTATTAAAAAACCCGAATCAATTAAGGCTGGTTTGTCTGATAATTGGAACTTTGTTTTTAATTCTTTGTTGATTTTAGGAATTAAAAGTTCATATTTTTGATAATCTGATTTATTAACCATAATTTCTTCATTACCACTATATTCTTCTAATTTAATTAAATTAACAATTAGAGTTAAAAATTCTAAGTCAGGTAAAGATTTTATTTTTTGATATGCTTGATCAAAAACTTGATTAATTACTTCGCTTTTAGCTCTTAAAAGTGTTTGTCTCCTTGCAATTTCTTGAGACATTTCTAGTGATTTAACTTTTAAATCAGCCTCAAGTTTAGCATCACCAATAATCTTATCGGCTTCTTTTTGAGCTTTTAAAATAATTTGGTTTTCTAATTCTTTGGCTTGTTGGCTAGCGACAGTTCTAATTTGCTTGGCTTCTTCCTTGCCTTGTGAAACAATGAAATCAGTTAGTTTTTCTTTTTCCAAATTAATCACTCCTTATTAAACTGGAATTGAAACCCACATTAAGATACTAACTAATAGTGATAAAATTGCATAAGTTTCAACAATCGCTGTCATTGTCATCCCGCGGGCTGTTAATGTTGGTTGTTTGGCAACCATATGAATTGCTGAAGCTGCAGCTTTACCTTGATAAATTGCTGAAACTAATCCACCAATAGCGATTGGTAATGCGGCATATAAAAATGCCCTTCCTAATTCTTCATCTAGTGGAATAGCGTTACCACCCAAAATACCAATTTTAGCTAAAATTAACACTGACATTAGAAATCCATAAATTCCTTGAGTTCCTGGTAAAGCTTGTAAAATTAAGACACGACCAAATAATTCTGGTTTTTCTGAAATAACTCCGTTTCCTGCTTTACCAGCAATAGCGACTCCAATGGCTGATCCCGCACCAGCTAATGCTGTCGCTAAGGCAGCTCCTAATAACGCAAACACTAATCCTTCTGTAATCATAATCTATTTTCCTCCTATAAGTTATCTTCTATTTCATAAATATGATTGTATTGTAATTTTAATGGGGTAAAGGCATAGCCTCCACCATCATAAAATTTACCAAAAAATTCGATATATTGTAATCTACTATCATGAACATAAGCTGATAGTAACCCCATAGCTAAATTAAATACGTGACCAATAATAAATATTATAATTCCAAATATATAAGTATACCAAGCTCCAGTAATGACCAAACTACCAATAATATTCATTGAATAAGCAATTACTCCCGATGATAGAGCTAAAGCTAAGATTCTAGAGTATGACAAGATATCTGATAAATAACTAGTGATACCATATAATCCACCTAATCCGCTAGTAACTTTCTTAAAGATTTTTTTACTGCCACGACCGCTAAAGAGTAAAATCATTAACGCCCCAAGTCCAGCCATCACATATCCTAAAATTGCTAACTTCGGTAAAACCAATAAAATTACTAATCCGGGAATAATTAACATCCAACTAACTGCTTCAGCTAAGATTCCTAAATAGTCTTTTTCCTTAGCCATCCGAATCGATTTAATTATTAGAGCGACAAAGATATGAATCGTTCCTACAGCTAATGATGCAATCAACATTGGTATCGGATCATTCATTGGATCGAATAATTGAAACTTCACCCCAAAGATAGCTTTTCCTATATCAAAAGAAATTCCAAAAACCGATCCATATAATACTCCAAATAAAATTGAAGTAAAACTAGAATAAAATAAAACTTGAATCAATTTTTTCATATCACCTTTTGGCTTCTTAATAAATAAAAATAACCCAAATAAGATCGCCATAACAATTCCGTATCCCCAATCTCCCATCATCATTCCAAAAAACATCCAGTACCAAACGGACATAACTGGATTTGGATCAATTTCATGATAACTCGGAACACTAAACATATTAGTAATGGTTTCAAATGGTGCCACAAATTTATTATTTTTATTATATGTTGGTGGATTTTCTTGTGGGAGTGGCTCTCTTAAGTCGATTTCATGATTACTAGTAACTCTCGCTACCGCTTTATTTAGTAAATCTTGTTGATCCTCTCTAACCCAACCTTCAAAATAAATTGTTCGTTCAGTGGTTTCGGCTTGATATTTTTTCAATTCTTTTTCTGATAACATTTGATCGCTTAACAATCTAATTTCATCAAGTGATAATGCAAAAGATTTTAATTTCTCTTCTAATTCATTAATTATTTCTAAATTATTTTTAATTTTACTTTCTAATGCCTCAACTTCATCAGCAATTAAATGATTTAATAGTGGCAGTTTAACTTCATTAAAATTAACTCCTTTTAAATCATTTAAAATATCATTTTTGCTAATAATAGCATATGCTAAACCGTTAGCATCGCTATCATATGTTTCATATAGTAAATTTTGCGACGCTAAAAAATTATTAAAAGACTCAATGTCTTGAGTTAATACTTGACCTAAATAAATATTAACGTAGGTGATGTTTGAAATATCTAATGGAGTAACACTTAATTGTAACCATGGTTTATAAGCATTTATATTTTCATTAGCTATTGCATTTTCTTCTTTTAATTTGGAAACTTCAGCTAAGGTTTTTTCAATTTGGTCTAACAGTTCTAATTGTTCTGGCTTAATATCTTGAAAACGATCATAATTAACAATTTGAAATTTTGGACTAAAAAATTTAGGTTTTTCTTCATATTTGCTTAATTCTTTAATTATTCGATTTGATCTAGAAATAATACTATCTTCATACTGAGTATCAACAACATGAGAACTACTACCTTCATTAGTAATCATTAAAACTCCATATCTTTGTAGGGATCTTTTTAATTTATTTTCATATTCCTTTAAGACGAAAACTTTCGCCTTCTTCATTTTAACAATCATAACGCAGTCACCTTATCAACGACAAAATCAACTAACTTGTCAATATTTTTTGATGAGTTTTTGTGAACTGTCTTTTCAATATTAGTTAATTCTTCTTCGTGTTTTTTAGTTAGTTTTTCTATTTTTTTAATTGATTCATCGTGAATTTTTTCAGCTTCGGCTTTGGCTTCTACCAAAATAGTATTACCTTTAGCCTCTGCATGTTTTTTTGAAGTTTCAAGAATAATTTTTTGATCACCTTTAGCTTCATTTATTAAATTCTTAGCGTTATTTTCTGCTTGAATTATTTGATTTAAAACTGACAATTTAATCACCACCTAATAAAATAACAAATAATAATACTTCCTTATCATTTTATCACATATTGACTGGTATTAGTAATTTATTAATTACTATTATATTCTTTAGTAAAAAAAAGGAGATACAAAATCTCCTTTATATTTTATTCTTATCTACCAAAAACCGTAGCCTTTTTTGGCTGTGGTTGATAAATTAATAACACAGTCTCACTAATATTAGTTAAATGATCGGCAATTCTTTCTAAATTTGATAAAAGATCCGGATAATTATTTTCAGTTGATAATACGATTATCCCTTCTCTTAAGCGTTCAGTATGAGCGTGTTTAAATTCTTTTTCATAAATATCAGCTTGAATTTCATCGTCAATAACTTCTAATGCTAATTTAAGATTTTTCTTAGAAAATGCCGCAAATGAATTCCCCATCATTTTTTCAATTAAATCGTAAAATCTATTTAATTCTTCGATCATAATTTGAGGCGTTTCTAATCCATATTCATATCTTTGACCAATTAACACACCGATGTTATGCAAATGATCTCCAATTCTTTCTAAATCATTAATTATATCTAAATATCCCGAAAACAACAAAGAATCAGATTCGGTTAAATCATTCTTTTGAACTAAATCAATCATATACTTATGTAACCTTTGATCATAGTCATCAATCTTGTTTTCTAGCTCTTCATTTAAATCTAAATATTTAGACTTATTTTCTAAGTGAAAATGTCGAATTGTTTGAAGATGTTCATAAACGATATCACTCATCATAAATATTCCGGATTTAGCATAACTAAGCGCAATACTAGGAGTACCAATTAAAATTCTTTCATCTAAAACACGAGCTAACTCATCATCGCGTTTTTTATCTTTAATAATGATGGTTGTTAGTTTCACTATCGGATCTATAATCCAAACAAAAACTAACATGGTAGCAATATTAATAAACATATGGATCAAAGCAATCGTCATCATCTTGGTATCTGGTGTTAAAAATTTATCTTCAATACTAACTAGTACCTTGGAAATGGGCGATATAAACGGCATGATTAATATTGTTCCTATAATATTATAAATTGTATGAATTAAAGCCACTCTTTTAGAATTTTTATTTCCTTTAATTGCTGCTAATCCACCAGTAATTGTAGTCCCAACGTTAGCTCCCAAAACCATAGGAATTGCTCCGATTACAGTAATCGTATCAATATCATATAGTTTTTGAATTACCCCAACAGTACCTGATGATGATTGAATCAACATCGTAAATGCGGTTGAGAATCCGAAACCATAAATCCAAAATCCTTTAACACTAGGATCACCAAAGGTTCTTAATGCATCTTGAGCCCATTGGGCTTGAGCAATATCACTAACACCTTGTCCTAAAAATTGTAATCCAACAAATAATAGTCCAAAACCAATGATACTTCTTCCAATATTTCTTGGCACCTTTCTTGAGAAAATAAAGAATATTAGGACACCAATTGCAATAAACCACAATCCCCATTTAGCTACCGGTAGACCAATTAAAATTGAAGTAACTGTCGTTCCTATATTTGCTCCAATAACTACTGCAGCCGCTTGTTTTAAAGTCATTAAATCAACACTAACGAGTCCGATAATAATAACGGTAACAGCTGATGATGATTGAATAAGAGCTGTTAATACTACCCCCACTAAAATACCTTTCCAAACAGTGTTGGTTGATTTTTCAATAATTATTTTTAATTTATTTCCCGCAGCATTTTTAAGCGATGCCGACATTAACTCAATCGCATACAAGAATAATGCGAGTCCCCCAATAACTAACATTAAATTTTGAAATATTTGTTCAGTTGTCATAAAGCCCCTCCCTTTATGAATTTTTCACTTATCATAATTATACAATACTTTTACAATTTCTTTACACTTTATTATAATTAAAAAAGCTTGCAAGTTATGCAAGCTTCTTAAATGTTATTATTAGAAAGGAAAATTACTGATTATCAATTGGATCTTGTTCAAATTTTAGCGGTTCTAGTAATTCTTTTTTAACTAAATTCCAAACAATATCTTCTTTCGGTGATAAAATGTGAACCACTTCATTAACTAATAGAATTTTTTCTGATCCAACAAATTTTTCATTAAATAGGGATTCCTCAAGAACAAGTGGCTCTTCCAAACTAAAATCAACTTTAAACATTAACATTCTAGCTACACCGCGCCAATCATAGATGGTATATCTTTCGTCTGGTGAAATTTGAACTGTTTGATAATGATTCATAATGAAGCCAAACATTCCTAATTTTTTATTCATTAATAAATGTTCTCTTGGATTCCATAACGCTTCAGCCCATATGTATCCACCAAAATCTTCATATCTAAATTCAATAGTTTGAGTTGGTTCTTCGTCCCCAGTTCGATAAGCTGAGATTTTAATTCCCACTTGGCGATTGTTTTCAACCATATAGCCAAGTCCAATAGTGTTATTTTGTTCATCCCAAACAAATAAGACATTAGAAAATCCTGGTTCTTCAATCGCACTAATAATTTTTGGATTTTTTGGATCGGTTAAATCGATAGTATATAACGGATCAGTTTGATAGAAAGTTACAATTTTAACAATATTTCCACTAAAAGTAACGCTCTTAACATCTTCATTTTCTTTACCTAAACCTTCAGTTAAATGAGATAGTAATTCTAAATTATCACTTTCAGCCCTAGTTTTTAAGATATAAAGGTGATTCGTTCTCCCTTTACCATAAGTTGTAACAACCCGAATCATACCTTCATGAACATCAAGGAAATATTGGTCACGTACATAACCTTCAACTTCTTGAGAACCGACATATTCTAGATTACCTTTTTCATCATATTTAACTGCTACAATTGATGAAGTATTGTAATATCCAATATCATCATTATAACCTCTCCATTTATCGTTAACTAAAATAATTAAATCGTTACCCATGTAAACAGTTTGGTTACTACCAACAAAACCAATTTGTCTAACCTTAAGTTCAGGATTAGCTAAATCCACTGAATGAATTCTTGAAATTCGAGTTGAATTAATTTCACCTTTGAAATAATAAAATCTTCCAAAGTCAATTGGCATTGATGATGGAATTATTTTATTATCTTCATCAAATGAAATATACTCATTAGTAAAAACATACAATATATTATCAACTAATCTTGAATCAATAATATAACCATCTACTTTTTGAGATTTAATAGGTGCAAAGGTTTCGGTATCAATAATATAATAGACTGATTCTGAACGGTAGTAATAATATTGAGACGCACTATATCGTCCATATAAACCAGTATCATAATAAGGTTCGCGATACATTTTATAACCAAAAACAACGAGCATATTTTCATATAAGACCATGTCAGAAAAAGTAAAATCGTCAATAATTACAGTTTCTGATTCCCCTTGATGATTACCTGATTCATCCAATTTTACTTTGAAGATTCGATCACTATTACGTGGACCATAAAAAAAGTATTTACCACTACTGTGAATCTTAGCAATATCAGTTTCCAAGACTCCTTCAACTTGATTATAAGTATCGGATTGAGTACCACCTTTGGCTGCTGATTCAACATAAGACCCAGACCCTGAATAACTAACGTCATCCCCGTCAGTACCAATAAATGATGGTGGTGGCAGTACATTATCAAAAGTATTATATCGATACCCTTGATTATTATTGTTGTTTGAAATAATACTTAATTTTTCTTCAAAATCTTTAGAACTAGAAAAGGCATTGGCATTTTCCAAAGTCATACCAGTTGTTTCATTAATAGTTTTTCTAATTTTAAATGAGACTGGGTTACCTGCTTTTTCAAGACTAGTTCCACCTACTATTGTTAATGCTCCGACAACAAGTAATAATGTTAACGAAACAACATTTGACCTTAAAGCCGAAATGTTTAATTTAGATCTTTCAATTCCACTTTTCTTTTGATAATTATGTAAGCGAATATTCCAAATTAAACGAACTAACATGATTGCAAATACAATGAAGGTAATTACTCCAGTAGTAATATAAAATCCTAACATTTTTATTCCCTCCTTTACGGGATGCTTCTAATTTTTTAGAGGCACTTATAAAATGATAATTCATTTTCTATCCGCTTTTATTATATAAAAATCCTATTTTAGACCGTTAGCTTTTCTCGCAACTTACATTTTTTAAGACACAAGTTACAGTTTTATTAAAAAAACACTTCCGGATTAAATTTTAAATCGGGAAGTGTTTTCAATTTAATTTTTTATGGAATATCACTAGCTTCTTTTTTAACTAAGTCAATTGTCTGATTAAACTGTTTTAAATTGATATTCCATGTAATCGTTTTTTCTCTAAAAATAATGTGTAACTGATTATTAATTAATAATAATTTTAGCGGATTAGTTTCAGTAAATCTTAATTGTGGTGGATAATCAATTTCTTTGATTGGATTATCTAAATTAAAATCAACTTGATATAATAAAACTCTTGAATATTTACCACTAAACTTAGTTCCATCTTGAATAAAAGTTTCATCAAATCTTTTCATAATAAATCCAAAAACTCCAGCTTCGCGATCAATTAATAAATACATGTTTGGATAAGTCAAAATTTCACCATATAAAAATCCAACTTGATAAAAATCATAAATAATCGTTTGAATTGGGATATAATTTCCATCTTGATAGACATTAATTACTAAAGCTTCCTGCGCTCCCGTTTCTTGATAACGACGACCAATACCAATTGAATATTCATTATTCCACGGAATTAAAACATCAATTAAAATCATATCATCACTTATATCAATAATTTTCGGTTTTTTTGAATTACTTAGATCAATCGTAATAATTGATTTAGTATTTATTTTGACGATATCTTCATGAAAATGAACTTTTTCAATTCTTTGACTAAGATCTTGATTAAAATAAGAAACTAATTTAAATTCATCACTATCAGGTTGAATTTTAAAAATATATAATGAATTGTTTTGTTTGTTTGGTGCCGCTACTGTCACCACTCTAATTTCATCTTGATAGTAATCAATAAAATATTCACTAGGAACATATCCTAATACTTCATAAGAACCAACATATTGAAGGTTAGCTTCTTGATCATAATTAACTCCAATGATCGTTGAACGATAGCCTCCGGTTGTGCCTGATGAATCCCAACGTGACATCGTTATTAAAATTAAACCGTCCTTCATATAAACAGCCTTACCTAATCCCAAAAATCCTATTGTCTTTGATTCAAGGTTATGAGAACTGAGATCAAAAGCATCAATTCTTGTAATCGCTCGCTCATTAGACGTGCTATTTAAATAATAGACATTTTCAAAATCCGTTTCAAAATTAACTAAACTTCGATTAGAAGGAATTGAGCGATTACTAATTATATACAAAGTTTTATTATCAACTCTAGCACTAAGAAAATTATTTGTAAAATCAATATATTTAATAACTTCCAAAGTATTAGCATTCAAAAAATACATCCTTTGTGGAAATGGATTATATGGTCGTTCCCCTTCTTTTGGTTCATAACCAGGAATTATTTTATTACTTGGCTGAAATCCAATTACCGCTAAAATATCATCAACTAATAACAGTTGAGTAATATAAAATTGGTCGTCAAGTTGATTAATACCACAAATTGCAGTATGATTACCACTTGAATCAAGACCAATTTTATAGACAAGATTAGAATTTATTGGTGAATATAAATAGAAATTACCAGAAGAATGAATTTGAACAATCTCACGATCATCAATTAAGACCGTCGGTTGACCAACTCCAATCACGCCATCGCCAATTTGATAACCCCCTTCACCTCTTTCATTTGGAGCGTTACCTTTAGCAAAACTATCAGGACTATCTGGAAGTGGACTTGGTAAACTTTCTTCTTCAATAAAAGTAATTATTTCTTCAACTTCTTTCATATCAGAAAAAAGTTTGGCATTTCGATAAACGACCCCATCTTTTTCATATGGTTTAAAAGTAAATAAGACACTCGGTTTTTGATTAACTGAGTTAATTCCCCCTAAAACTGATAAAATCCCAACTACAACTAAGAGAGACATTAAAACAAGATTCGATCTAAAAGCATGAATATTTAACTTAGAACGTTCAACCCCGCTCTTCTTTTGGTATTGTCTTAGTCGTAAATTCCATATTATTCTAATTACTAAAAAAGTGATTAACACGATTGTTAATACACCAACAGTAATGTAAAAAGCTAACATTTTAGATTCCCCCTTTTTCTTTTAGAGCCCGTCTAAAAGGTTTTAAGTAGGAACGATTAACTTCTAATTTAATTCCACCAGGTAAACTCAGTTCAAGTTTTGAATTAAGTAACGGCTTAATATATTGAATCTTATCAAGATTAACAATATATGATTTAGAAATTCGGACGAATTTCAAATCAACTAACATTTCTTCTAACTCAGCTAATGAATGTTTTAAAAAGATCGTCTTATAATAACTATTCATTAAGACAACTTCGTGTCCTAATGCTTCAAAATAAAGGCAGTTAGACGGATAAACTTTAAACCGATGGTCAATTGCTTCAAGCCAAAACTCGTTTTCTTGATCAATGATTTCGTTTAAAACTCTAAAAAAAGAGGCCTCATGTTTATTAGGTACTTGAAAGATGACATCGTTTGTCAAAACGACTGTTTCAAGTTCGATATTTGCATCTTCTTTAAGTAGTTTGATTAATTTTTCAGCTCTTTCTAAGCTTAAAACTAGTTTAATCATGTTCCTGTCCACCTTCATTATAATAAAATATTAAACTATAATTTTTATTTATTTATAAGTTACACTAAATTAACCGTAACTTACAACACCCTTCTGTATAAATAAGTTTATCATATTATTTAATTATTCTCTATCCCTTGCTAAACTAAAATAAAATAATTTGATAACATAATTTACTATAAAAATTCAATTATCATCAAATTTATTATATGATAATACCAACAGGAGGGATTGTACATGTTTCAAGTTTTAACATTCGCTGAACAAATTATTCCATCAAGAAGTATTAATCATTTATATATTTATTTAGATATCGTTTTTTTAGTAGTGCTATTATCCTTATTTGTAGTTACTAGAAGATATTTAACTTTACTTTTTAGTCTATTAGGTGGAATTATATATTTTATTGCTGATTATGGATTTTTCTATTTATTATTTGAAGAACGCATCGTAACTGGGGCTAACCCTTTTTGGTTTTTACTCTGGCTATCAATGAGTTATGGTATTACTAATTTCGCTTTTATTTGGCTTGCCTTAAAAAAAGATAAAAACTTAATTGAGTTTGCCTCATTTATTTTCTTGTGGTGGATTGCCTGTCCTCTAATTTCAGGAAATACTCCAGGAGCTGCTGGTAATATTGAAATTAGTCGAACTACTAGTTATCACGGAGGAATGGCAATTATGTTAATAGTTGGTTATTTAATTGTGATTATCCTTAATTTAACCAAGTATAAAGATAATAAGTTGCCACTTACTAGAATGTTAATTATTGGTGTTGTTGTCCAGTTCGGATGGGAGTTTGCCTTATATGTATCCGGAATTAGACCACATAATGATAATAGTCTTCAAACATTACTTTTAAACTCCTTAGTTGAGACTAATTTGGGCATCCCCTATATCTTTTTTATCCAAATGTTTATTCAAAAATATTTTACCGAGGATTTAAAACGAAAAACGCCCCATAAAGACATTAATCTTGAATTAGAAACAACATGATATATATCAAAAAGGAAGTTAACAAACTTCCTTTTTTAATATTATTTTAAATCTATTTATTGCCAAGCTTTATCTTCTAAATATGGATGTTTTTTCTCTAATATATCTTTTGCCAATTTATCCGCATTAGCTTTACCCGGGTTTTCTAGATAAAATGTAACAAAACCAAAAGGAGTAAAATCCAAATACCTTAGACTGATTTGATATTGATCAATATCACTTTGATCTAAAATAGTTGTTAAGTCTAAATTTTCGTTAATTACTTCATCAAAGTATTTCCCCTGAATAATAATTTTAATATGGGTTTGCCCTTTATAGCCAATTGATTTAATCTTGGGGCACTTTTCTAATTTTGTAACTAATTCTTGAAGTTCTGCTTCACTTATTTTTTCCTTAAAAACAACATCAACCCCTAAACTCCATTGAAAGGTTGTCACCTTTTTTAAGTTTTTAATTCCTTTGAAATCCTCAATCGTTAAATCATTAATATAAAATTCACGAATGTATTCTTCTTTTATACTAAATATAATACTTTCTTGAAGTGAGGAAATTGTCCTAATTATAACTTCAATCTTTTTAATATCTTTAATCTCTTCCTTTTTAACTGTAATTATTTCAATCCATCCAGTAAGTGCTGCAAAATGCCCTTCAAAACGATTAATATTTAAAGTTAACGTGTTTCCTTTTTTAGACAAGGCATAAGCATAATTTTTAGAAACATTAGGTTCAAATTTATAATAAAAAATTAAAATATGATCTTCAAAAAAAGCATCATTATAATTTTCAATAATCGTGTTAAATTGTTGATCATCTGGGTAATTATATGTATAAAGATTAGGTTTTTTATTTTGATTAATTTTTTCTTTTAATTCTTCGTGGGTATATGCATAGAAAAAGACATATCCGCTTTCTTCAGTTTGGTAAACATCAAATGCTTCAAGTTGATCATCTTTTAATAAATAATTTTTGCCGCCATCACGTGAAAAAGGAACTAGTTCACTATTGTCAAAATTAAGTTGATAATTTTTTTCAGTAGTTTTGCATCCAACTATTGAAAGAAGCAATATAGCGATTAAGAAAACCAACACTCTTCTCATAGAATCACCCCTATTTTCGAGATGTCTTTCCAAAAATAACATCTTTCATATTAATTATAGAAAAGATATATTAATTTGTCCACTTTTACTTCATAACTTACATTAATTTAGGGATAAATTACAGTATATTATTTATGTTCTTTTTCTAAATTTACAATTGATTGTTTCATTTCTCATCAACCGGCCTTTAGAACCGATAACTCGATGGCACGACTGGCTTTTGGATTTCCTATCGCTACTGCAATTTTTATAACTGCGAGTTTCTCCATAAGAAATCCGCAAAAGTTCGGACACGCTTTAATTTGAATATATGCTTAATCTGTTACTTTATTTTTATAAAGATTCTTTGATTCTTTTAATGGTATTTTTTAACCAATCAATGGTTACTTGATTTTGGATAATACCATATTCTAAAGTTAAATCAAACGAAAGATTCTTTTTAATATTCGGAATTGAAGTTTGCATTTCTAAATATATCTGTTGTTGAATTTCTAGTTCATTTAAAACATTTTTCAAATCAATTAACAATGAAGGGTAATCTTCTTTTTTACTAACAAATAGTTTTAACAACAACTCATCACGATAGATTGTTGTATGTTGATGATTTGATAACCATTTAGAAAGTTCATTTTGCCCTTTTTCAGTGATTTCAAAAATAATCTTTTTTCTAGATCCAGGTTCAGATAACTTTGTAACTAAGTTTTCTTTTGCTAAAAGATTTAAAGTTCGATGAACATTGCTATAAGATTCGTTCCAAAAATAACCAATTGATTCTTTAGCGAATTTTGAAAGATCATATGCCGACATCTTTCTAATATTTAATAATCCTAATAAAGCGTATTTGGTTGACATAGGGCACCTCTTTTTAATCATTTTCTTATTTTATTTGGTATTCTCAACTTGATAACTCCATTATATACATATCTGATAGATATGTAAATAAATTTACTCATCAAAAAATAATAATAAAGATGAGAAATTAAGTTATTAATAAAACAAATTTCAAAATCTTTTTAGTTTTTCCTTATTATAATATTTTTAGCAAATGAAAAATGGTTTGTGTTTGCTTCCCATAAAAAAGACACCTCCAAAGTGTGCGCCTACGATTGGGTAACCATAGGTCCTACATGAATCTAAACTGTTTTGTTTATTTCATGTATCTACTTTGGAGGTATCATATTTAGCCCTTTTTCATATATTTTTTTAATTAAATTATTTTATTGTTGGATAATCTCCATTTTCATAATCTAGTGTATCTAAATTCCAAATTTCTTCTGACCAACCTAAAGTATTGGTATAAAATGATTTACTATTTAAGTCATTTACTGTAATGATAGGATATTCACTTTGCATGCTTTCGTTATTGACTTTTAAAATAACATCTTCAGCAATATATGAATTGTTAATATTGTTAATTTCTCCGCCATTTCCAATCAATCCGTTCACTCTAGTGAATGAAGTTGTGGTTACATTTATTGTTGTTCCACTTACATATGAATTATTTATATTATTTATATAAGTATTATTTCCAACCAATCCCCCTACAGTAACAGATGAATTTGTTATTATATTTATCGTTGTTCCGTTCACATATGAATTATTTACAGATGTAATAAGATTGGTTTCTCCGATAAATCCCCCAGCAACAGCAATTGCATTGGTGTTTATTGATATTGTTGTTCCACTTACATATGAATTTCTAATCTCGGCATACGACTCATAATATAAAACTTTCGCAATGAAAGCCCCCAAACAAATTTCGCCTTTCGTTTTAATAGAAATATAGGCGTCAACTAATCCTAGACCATCTATTAAACCACCAAAATTGTTAAATAATGCTATAAATTGTTGGTTTTCTGATTCGTTTTCCAACACAATAGATAAATTTTTAATTTCAAAACCTCTACCATATAGCACTCCGATAAAATTATAAGGCATCCATTTATGGTTCATTGCATTTATATCATTTACAAGTTGATAAGCATATCCGCTTTCCATATTTTGTAATTCTTCTATCGTAGAAATGTTTCTTATCGTTAATGAATTAACAACAAATAAAACCTTATTAACATTACTAATTGTTTTTGTAGAATGTTCTACTCCTTCTATTCCATATGTTATTGATTTTACACTTACCGATATACTATTAGCGTATAAGCCTCCTTTTTGTTTTAGTTTAATTGTATTGTTATCTATTTTTTCAAGTTCCGTTGAATCATAAATGTGGTCACTAAGTCCTTGATTATCAGCTAAAACGACACCACTAATATCATAACCAGTTGGATTGTCTAGATTAATAATTAAATAATTATCTTCTTCTTTCACAAAATAATCTAAACCATTCGCTTCTTCAATTGATAAAATACCAACATCACCTAATATTAAAATACTGTCTGAATATGTCAAACTTATAGGCTGATATTTCATTTGATCAAAAGCCAAATAATTAATTGCTGTAATTTGAACATCATATGTTCCACCCTCAAATTCAGGGATAAATTTAAAAATGGCATGAGCAGC
This sequence comes from Acholeplasmataceae bacterium, assembly GCA_050953805.1. Classification (GTDB taxonomy): domain Bacteria; phylum Bacillota_I; class Bacilli_A; order Acholeplasmatales; family Acholeplasmataceae; genus DUQW01. Next base: position 235,516 of record JBMNNE010000001.1, read on the forward strand.
AGTATTTGATGTTACAACATCAATTTTTTGTTCATTAATATAAAAAGCTTTAATATTAAGTTTTGCAGGATTCTCATAAAAAACTTGAACATGCACTTCTTCTCCAACCTTTGGATACGAATTGTTTAAAATGGTGATTCCCGTTATTTCAATTGGAGTCGCTAAGGTAGCTATTGGATTGGATAAATTTAATTGCCGAGCTCCCCCTCCATCATTTAAATCATATGTATAAACAACTCTAATTTCATATAAGTTATTTGATAATAATCCAGTGAACTCTCTTAATGTTAAGTCTTCTAAACTTTTTACTTCTTCAGTTCCTTTATATAACTTGATTGAAGTAATCTCTCCTACTGAATCAGTGTCTTCTACATCTAAATCAAATTCAATTGATATTTGGGTTTCTACTACATCTATTATTTCTACTGTTGGAGTTGCTTTTGCTTTAGTTGTTACTTGATGTGTATCAATTGCTGTTCGTTCACCAACTCCATCATTTAGATCATATGTATAAACAACTCTAATTTCATATAAGTTATTTGATAATAATCCAGTGAACTCTCTTAATGTTAAGTCGGTTAAACTTTTTACTTCTTCAGTTCCTTTATATAACTTGATTGAAGTAATCTCTCCTACTGAATCAGTGTCTTCTACATCTAAATCAAATTCAATTGATGTTTGAGTTTCTACTACATCTACTATTTCTATTATTGGAGTTGCTTTTGCTTTAGTTGTTACTTGATGTGTATCAATTGCTGTTTGTTCGCCAAATCCATCATTTAAATCATATGTATAAACAACTCTAATTTCATATAAGTTATTTGATAATAATCCAGTGAACTCTCTTAATGTTAAGTCGGTTAAACTTTTTACTTCTTCAGTTCCTTTATATAACTTGATTGAAGTAATCTCTCCTACTGAATCAGTGTCTTCTACATCTAAATCAAATTCAATTGATATTTGGGTTTCTACTACATCTATTATTTCTACTGTTGGAGTTGCTTTTGCTTTAGTTGTTACTTGATGTGTATCAATTGCTGTTTGTTCGCCAAATCCATCATTTAAATCATATGTATAAACAACTCTAATTTCATATAAGTTATTTGATAATAATCCAGTGAACTCTCTTAATGTTAAGTCGGTTAAACTTTTTACTTCTTCAGTTCCTTTATATAACTTAATTGAAGTTAATGAACCTGTTTCAGCATTATCATCGATAACTATGTCAAAGGCAATTGAATCTTGAGTTTCTTTAACATTGGTTAAATTTATCATCTTCTTAGTATAAAAAGCATGTTTTTCTAATACTACTAATTGACTTCCATTACCATCTAATGAATCATAACTAGTAACTATAGCATATTGATAAAGTGTATCTTGTTTTAATTTATCAAATAACACTTCATTATTACCAACAACTAATTCTTTTTCTTTAATCATATTTTCTCCGTCATATAAATAGATCATTAATGGACTTTCATATAATTCAATCAAATTTGCCGGATCAGCTACTTGTGCGTTTAATGAAATGCTAGTCGTATCAACTTTTAAATTACTTGTAGATGCATATGGAAGCACATCATATGTCACTCCCACTTTAACCGTTCTATCACCAGCAAAAATGGCATCTTTAATTTCAGTACCATCAATATATTTAATCGCATCAATTGTATAATCTTTAATTCCTGATACATCGCCTGAATTCGCTTTTAAAATTAAGTTTTCAGAATCAGATCCATCTTGAAATTGATAGTTTTGATAAAATACTCCATTTAATGTAAACGACAATATAACAAAATTATCGGGATTTAATAATTTTACTGTAATATAAAAATCCTTATTTTTAGTTGTATAATATTCAACATCTTCACTTGTTATTACATCTAATTTATTTTCAACTTCATCTTCAATAGTACTTCCATCAAAGTTATCATAAGGATCTTCTTGATCGATCTCATCATCATCTTGATCGGTGTCATTATCATTTTCACCAAAAAATAATGGTGAATTATAAACCATTTGTTTTTCCAAAGTATCAGTAACTTTCATACCTTGATAAACCGGAATTGCTTTTTCTTTTTTATTTTCTTCTTTATCACAAGCTGATAAAAAGAAAAATAATAAGAAAAATGCTAAAACAGTTAACATTTTTTTAATTCGCATATACCTCACCTCTTATTTTTAATATTTATAACAAGATACCTTTATTTTATATTAACAAACAAAAAAATACAATACCCCTCATATAATTTACCCAAATTATAATAATTATCAATTATGGTTGTATAATCTAAACTAATTCGAGAAAAAACACCGTTTTTGATTTCGATTTAACATTAAAAAAGGGTTCTAGTAGCAAGAAGTTACATAGAACCACATAAACATTATTAAGTTTATTTTTTACCAAAAATTATCTAAATCATCAGCTCAAGTAAACCTAGTGAAACAATCATTGTAACTATTCCTACGATGAAAATATGTTTAATATAACTGAAAAAGTTTAGTTTTACATCACTATGTTTTAAAATATTCATCCACATAAGTCCTGCTAACGCACCAAGGGGTGTTAATAAAACACCTAAATTACTACCGATTACGCTAGCATACATTGCTGGTAAACGAATCGTTTTGTCTGTGATTTGTAATATCTCACTAAACAACATACTTGCAGGTTGATTATTCATCAAGTTTGAAGTAACAAATGTCCCAACACCATAATTAAAAATTACATTACCTTTTGATAAAAGTGATGCAAAAACAACTATAACTCCACTTTGTCTTAAGGTTTCTACTAATACGAACATTGATAACACCAGTGGAATAAAGTTCCAAGGAGCTATTCGATAAGCATTAATTAAAGGTCTAAAATCTTTTTTCCTAAAAAATAAATAGCCAGAAGCAAATAAAGTTAGAAAAAGGGCCATTAATAATACAATCAAATATAGCTCTGCATCAATAAAATTAGCTACCGCAAGTAATACGAGGGTTGCTATCATTATGAAAAGTGTTATCAATGTTAATGGTTTATCTTTTAATTCGTATTCATGACTACTTCCCTCATACGGAAGTTTTAAATCTTTATAAAATAGTAAAAGTAAAACCATTAAGCCACTTATCCCAGCCCCAATTGCTGGTAAGTACATTACTTTAAAATATTCAAAAAAAGTAACATCCTCATTGAGTGCTAAATACATATTTGTTGGATTACCAACAATCAGCATAATACTCCAAGTATTAGCGGCAGTTAAAATAGCGAATAAATATGGTAAAGGTTTAATCTTAGCCTCTCGTGTAAAATAAATTACTAGAGGTGTAAAAGTTAAAATAATGACATCGTTACTAGTTATTATCGTTAATAAACCAACTAAGAAATATAAACTTACAAATAATGTTATTTGACTATTTTTAATTTTCTTTAAAAGTATATAGGCTAACCATTTAAAAAATCCTAATTCATCAAGAAACAAACTAAAAAATGTCATCATAATAAATAAAATAACAAGTTTAACAGGATTCATCGCATCATTATTAATAAGTCCGTTCCATAATGATCTTAAATCAAGTGTAAAAGTTAAAATAATAAGCAACGCTCCAAAAAAAACGATGACCCAATAGGTATCAATGGACCATCTTCTAAATTTAATTTTTGGAAAAAATAGGAGACTACTTATCATAACAATAAGGGTAATAATAACAATAATATTTCCAATCATAAAGCGTATCCTCATATAATATTATACACCATTATAAAGATAGTAACTCTATAAATCCAATTACAAACATATTTAATCTTTTATCCATAAAATTTATATTTATACAACAATAGCCTTAATCATTAATTCCACTCCAATCATAATAATTTAATCCTTTTATTTTCAAATAATCTTTTCAATAATTTCGCTTTGTAAACCGATTTTAAGTAATTATCAAAAAATAAAAAAAGTTGGCATTAAATCAAAAATTATTTTAATACCAACCTTAAGGTTAAATTATTTTTTATTCATTTTTATAATGAGTTAATAATATAACAATATCCCAATAGATATTATTTACTATTTAATCTTTATCCTCGTTCTTTATAGGCTTTCAAATCCTCATTCATTCTTTCAACTTCTTTTTTCCATATCAAATACATAATTGCCCAAATCAATGCATACACAACAATAACAATTAAGGCAATCGCTAAACAACTAACAATATTAAATGGGACCCATCGAAGCACGGTAAAGACAATTATAAATCCAATTAAGATTGATACTGAATGGGCGATTGTCGCCTTTAATAAACTCCAAGAATCAATATCATAAAAACTAACACCACCAAAACATACTGAACCAAGTAATCCTGATAGTATTGTCTGTAGAATGATGGCTAGTGTGTATCCCATAGCCTCTACTTGGTGTTCAGATACGATTCTAGCCCCTTCGCCATAACCTAGATTAACTAATAAAGTAATGAGGTTCCCCATAATCGCACCAACAAGAAAACCGACAATAATTCTAATAATTAATTTTCTTTTCATTTTGCAGGCTTACCTCCTCTTAAAATTTCTCTAATTTGTTTCGTATACCTCCTTGAAGTATACGACTTAATTCCATGAATCATTTCAATTTTAATGATTCCTCCACCTTCAAAACTCCATTTTTTTACATACTTAAGATTGACAATCTCTGATTGTGATATCTTAACAAACCAAGTCGGATTAAGTTTGGTTTCAATCTGATATAAAGGTTCACTTAAAACATATTCTCCATTAATCGTTTTAACAGAAATAAATCTTCCACTTTTAGACAAAATGATAATATCATTAGTATCAATTAATTGCTCATCTGAAAGAAGCTGACAAGAAAGTTTCTCGCCGCCTAAAAGTTCAAGTATCTTATTGACTTCTTCGGTTTGAGCTTTAGCCTTAATGATAACCTCAGTTTCACTGACGCTATCATCATGGATAAACTTTAATTTAAATGACATCTAAGACTCCCTTACTAATTGATTGTTACAATTTTATTATAATTTTTATTTTTTTAATAGTCAATTATAAATGAATAATCGGTTAATTTTTGACATATTCGGCATTTAAAAAGACTTGACTTTTGTTAAATATCAAAATCAAGCCTTAAACTAACATTTTTTAATTAAATTTAAATAACTATTTAATTAATAAAATTACCGATGAATATGATCCATTCTATCTCTGGACACATTATCTTGATATTTTTCATTTTCAATATTGATTTAACTCACTGTAATAAAATAATTTATTTAAATTTTGGATTGATTTCTCCCGTTTTGTTTTGCATAATACATATTTTCGTCTGCTCTTGATATAGCTGTCTTAATAGTATCAATTTTGGTAACAAGAGTACCTCCGATAGAAATTGTAACTTGTACCGTTCTTTCTTCATCTAGTTGATAACTAGAAGCGGCAACTAATAATCGCAATCTTTCAGCTATCTTTAATAATTCATCTTTATTTGAGACATCAAGAATTGCAATAAACTCTTCTCCACCCCAACGACTGACTAAATCTGTTTTTTTAATATTTGATGTTAGTGTATGAGCCACAATTTTTAAGATTTCATCTCCTACTAAGTGTCCGTAGGTATCATTGACTTTTTTAAAGTAATCGATATCCATCATTAAAATACCAAATGTATTAGAAAACAATTTTGTCTCTTCTAATCTTTTAGCAATTTCAAAATCAAAGAAATTGCGGTTTGCTACTTGTGTTAACGGGTCAATTCGAAGTTTATCTTTTAATTCGATATTTTCATGATAAATCTGTCTTTGAAATCTTTCATCGGTAAAAACTTCAATAGCTGCGACTATATTTTGTTCTGAATCATAAATCGGTAATGTTTTAACTGTAATTGGTATTCGATAACCATCTTTGTGTTTCAAAAACACGTGAGCTTCTCTAATGATACCGTCTTGTAAGGTCTCATTAAGAGGACATCCTTCAAGACAGAGTTGTTTTCCGTTATGGTCTACGTGTTGTAAAATATTTTGGTAACAAAAGCTGTTAACTACTTCTTCTTTAGAATATCCGGTAATGCGTTCGCTACCTTCGTTCCAAAAAATTATTTTTCTGTTTTTGTCTACGACATATACCCCTTCATAAAGATGAGGAATAAGGTTATCATTGTATTTTATCTTCATAATTTGTTCTCCTATTTTTTATTTTAAATTATTCATTAACTATAACTTCATTAATAAATACATTAACTAATTTTGAATCAAATTGTGTTCCTGCACAACGTTTTAGTTCTTCAATGGCCACTTCTTTAGTAAATGCTTTTCGATAAGATCGATCTGATGTCATAGCTTCGTAAGCATCACAAATACTAATAATACGTGAAAATAATGGGATTTCATCACCTTTTAACCCTTGCGGATAACCTTTGCCATCGATACGTTCATGATGGGTTAGGGCATATTCCGCAAGTTTTGAATATTTATCTGCCGAACGTAAAATTTGATAGCCATTAGTCGTGTGGGCTTTCATAATTTCCCATTCGTCTTCAGTCAGTTTACCTGGTTTATTTAAAATATGGTCAGGAATCGTGATTTTACCGATATCATGCATCCGACCTGCAAATTCCAACTCTAATCTTTCATTTTCTGAAAGATTTAATTTTTCACCCATCATAGCACAATACCGACTGACGCGATCAGAGTGTTTTCTTTCTTCATCATGTTTTTCTTTTAATGAATTAAAGATAGCACTAATAGCTTGATTTCTAGAACTTTGGCTACGAAGTACTTTATTTGAATACATATGGTTTTCAGCTTCAGTAATGACATCATCAATCCGCATTGATTGATCGTTTTTGACCGCAGTTCCAAATGAAAGTGAAAGCTGAATCTCTTTAATCTTAATTTGAGATATCTTAGTGATTAAATCATCTAATTTAGGCTTATATGTTTCAAGAGTGGCTTTTGGTGATAAGATTAAAAACTCATCTCCTCCAATTCTTGAAACAATTGTAGGTTCTAAACAAAATTTTGTCAGCATATCGGCAACTTTCTTGATAGCCTGATCACCCACAAAGTGTCCGTAGGTATCATTAATTAACTTTAATCCATCAATATCCATCATCGTGATTACTAGTGGATAGTTTTTGGGATTATCAAGTTCTTTAAGTTTGTCATCAAAATAACGTCGATTTGGTAATCCAGTTAATGAATCATGATTACTGGCATAAATTACTTTTTCTTCGATTTGTTTTTCAACGGTAATATCCATTAAAAAGCCTTCAATAAGCCATTCTCCATTTCGAATAAATGTTTTCCCCTTTTCCCAAATCCAAGCTGTCGTTCCATCTTTTTTGATAATTTCATACTCAACATTATTTGTTTGATCATGTTTTTTTGATTCTAACCAGCTTTTCATTAAATAATCCTTATATTTAGGAATAATTAAATCATTAAATGACAACTTTTTATTGTTTATGAAATCTATAGGTTGATATCCAGTAAGTTTTTCACATTGCTCAGACATATATAACATCGTCCAATTGGAATCAAGCTTGCATTGAAAATAAACTCCGGGGAGACTATCGATAATTCTACCTTTTTCACTTTCCTTTTCTATTAGAACTTTTTCCTGAAATTTTCTATCAGTAATATCTTCAGCAATAACAATGAACTTATCATCTATATATGGATAGGAAACTACCCTAAAATATTTTTTTAATCCCCTTGAATAATCATCAATGGCCATAGTTTCTTTTTTTAACACGACTTCGCCGTATTTTTCAATCCATGATGGCTCAATTTCAGGAATAATTTCGGTTGCTAGTTTACCTATAATATCTTCTTTTTTTAACCCAGTCATCGTTTGATAAGCGTCATTAATATCTAGAAAGCGGTAATTAATAGGGTTCCCTTTTTCATCCCAAACCATTTCTCTTAAATTAAAGCCAAGCGGCATCTCGTGGATTAACCGGTCCCATTGCATTCCCATTCTAATGCTTTCTGCCTCAACTTTTTTGATTTCAGTAATATCTCTAAATTCGGTAATCATTACTTGTTTACCTCGATATGGAGTACTTTTGGATTCAATTATTAACGGATAAATCTCTCCGTTTTTTCTGATACCTTTGGTTTCATATGGTAATTCATAACCTGATTTAATATAATTTGTCACATAATCTCTTGTTTCTGCTGCAATTAATAAAGGCCCTTTCATTCCAACCAACTCTTCATAATCATATCCGGTGATTGCTAGTAATCGTTTATTACAATCTAAAACGATACCTTGATCGTGAATCACAACTCCTCCAAATGAGATGTCTTGTAAAGCTTTAAACCTTTCGCTTTCTTTCAAACTCTTATTCTTCTGACTAATCACTATTAATCCTGCCGAAGTAATTAACGCTACCGCAATCAGTAAGAGAATAATAATTAAGGTTAGATTATTTTGACGGTCTTCTAATAAGATAAATTCTGTTTGATCGATAACAATTGAAAAAAGGTACGTTTCTCCATTAATATCCATCGGATACGAATAAACATGTACCGTTTTAATTTCGCCATTAGCTAAACGATGTTTAAAAATAAAGAATTCGCGTTCTTCTTTTAATGCTCGAAGCCTTTCATCAGCTACCTCTTTAGGTGATAATGTATTAATATCGTTGATATTCATCTCAATTAAGGTTTCTAATGGATAACCATAAAATTCTGCTGCAGCTGCGTTTGCATAGTAAATATCACCCGTTATCGGATGAATGATGAGCATGATACTTTGATGATTATCAAACAGTTCTTTAAAATCAACTTCATCAGCAGCATAAACAGTCAAGGGTGCAGTAAACATAGTCACAAAAATAATCAATAAAATCAGGACTTTTTTCATAGTTCACCTTCTTTGAGTTGCTTATACGTATAAGCAATAGAAAAGTTTTTCTATTTAGTTTTATTCTACCATAATTTTTTAATTATTTATATGTTAAATTTGGTAAAATATGATAATACAAAAAATTATTTATAGAATTTCGCACAACTATAAACTTATAAAACAAAAAGGCACTTAATCCTCTTATTAATTCGTTTAGATTACATATGACCAAACTACTTTCGCTTCAATCGACTCTTTCTTTAAAATTTAACGACTGTATTAATGCAAAAAGTTTATTATACACAATACAATGCAAGCCCTAACTAGAGCGAATAATGAAATTTAAATCTACAAATATCAGTTTTATTTTTAATAATAATATGTTAAAATATCATTAATAATGAAGGAATAAAAACAACTATGTACTTTTCAAAAATATTGTTAGGTACATCAACTGATATTTTAACCTTCTCTAAAGAAAGGGGATCTTTATGGAATATGATATATTGTTATCTATAATATTGTACGCTTATGGTTGTTTTTATTTGTTTTTTGGGTTATCTGCCATAATTTCTAATCTGAAAAGTCGGACCAATAGATTATTTTTATATTTAACTCTTTCGATGTCAATCTGGTCATTTGCATTTTCTATTGCAGTTTCAGCACCTGACGCCGAATCGAGTGTTTTTTGGTTGTCTATCTCCGTTTTTGGGCGAGGTGTCTTTTTTAGTTTATTACTCCACTTTATCTTAATTTTAACAAAACCTAAAAATTTCTCTAAAATCAAATGGGTTATTACCCCTCTTATTTACGTACCAGCTGTTATTAATGTAATTTTATTTGGACCAAATGGGGTTTTTGCCAAAGAAATATATCAAATGGTGCCAAGTAAATTAGGTTGGATCCACATCATGCCAATGGGATGGATCAATATCGCGTTAACATCGTACTATCTTATTTATACACTCATTTCTGTTTTTCTAGTCGTTCGCTGGTGGAGAAAGCTTGAACCGGATACAATTCTAAAAAAACAAGCAACATATTTCTTAGTCGCGGTTCTAGTTTCGCTTGTTGCAGGTTTTACATTAGATATTTTACCCGATATCATCGGAAAAGCGCTGATTCCAAAAATTTCTATATTAATTTTAGTAGCACCGATAATATTGTTGTTTTATTCATTGAAAGCTTGGGGATTACTTCTTGAAAAAAAGAAGACAACAGTTTCGTATCCGAAATCCGATTTTGATACAAAACGTGACAGATTGCGTTTGTTCCATGTAAGCGCCGTTCTATTCATGGTTGGTGGATTAGCATCGTTTATGATTGGATATTTTGGAATGAGAAAACCAATAGAAGGCGAACTTTTACTCGCATCAATAGTTTTTGCTACTGGATTATTTTTATTATTTTTACCACTCATAACAAAAAATCATGCGATTCAAAATGTCATCTTTTTAATAATCTGCTCTTTAGGTGTATTAATGTTTATGCTGGAAAATGTCGAAACCGGAGCAATAACTGTATGGTCAGTATATATTATCTTTCTTTCGATGACCGTCGTTCTTGACAGCCGACGCCATGCGATTATCTTTACTACTCTGTGTATCATGATTGAAATCGTATTTTCGATATTTATCCCTGAAGTTGTCGTTACAGTTGATAGAAATGATTATGTAACTAGAATTATTATTATCCTTCTTTCTTATTTCACTGTCAAATTTTTAACGAATGAATATGATTCAAAAATGAAAGGATATCAAAAATTCGCTAAGGAGCAAGAAATGCTTGAAAGAATTTCCACTAACTTCATTTCAATTGATAGCGAAAATGTTGGCGGAAAAATTAGTGAAATGTTTGAAGCATCTGCTGAAGTGCTTGATTTTGATCAAGGATATTTAATTGAATTTAGTAACAATTACGAAGATGCTACAATTTTAAATGCATATAATAGAGATGGAGTTGTAGAAACTAACGGTATGATAGTTAACTCCGTATTTTTCTCAATGGTTCAAACTTTTGTCACTAAACAACAGCCGATGGGCTGCACCGATACTACAAGTATCTCTATTCATGAAGAAAAAGAAGAAAGAGAGTTCTTTATTTCAAGAGGAATTCTCTCTTATTATGCATTACCTGTAATTATTGAAAATCAAGTAATCTCAATGCTGGTCGTAGAAAATCGCCAAAAAATTAATTCAAGAGTTTGGGAACATCAAATCAACTTTTGGGGCTTAATCGCGAATATGTTAGCCGACGCTAAGAAAAAAATTCTGTATGAAGAGCAACTATATAATTATGCTTATTTTGATGAGGTCACCAAATTAGCCAATAATAATATGTTGATTCGAAAATTAGAAGCAAATATAACCAATAGAAAAGAATCAGAAAAATTAGCTGTTTTACATATTGAACTTGAAAACTTAAGAATGATAAATGATACATTTGGTCATAAAATAGGAGATAAGATAGTTATACAATCAGCATCAATTCTTAAAAATATACTAGGGGATTGTTGTTGTCTGGCAAGAGTTGAACAAGAAGCTTTTATGATAGTTATTTCTAATTTGGAAAGTGATGAGCAAATCCAAAATTATATTAACCAAATTATTAAAGCTTTTTCCGTCCCAATTCTACCTACCGAAGGTAGACAAACACTATTTGTTACTACTGCTATCGGCGTTGCCTTATATCCTGATGATGGAAAAGATGTAAATACGCTTTTACAAAATGCGGATTTGGCCGGATATGAGGCCAAACACTCTGAAAATAAAGTTGTTTTCTGTTCTGACCAATTAACTAATCGTATTACCGAAAATATCGAACTAACCAATCGACTTTTCACAGCTTTAGACAACGAAGAGTTCTCCTTAGAGTTTCAACCACTAATTAGTAGTAAAACTGAAAAAACAGCTGGTGTTGAAGCCTTATTAAGATGGAATTATGATGTTGATAAAAGAATTAGACCCGATATCTTTATTCCAATCCTTGAAAAAACCGGATTAATTCATGATGTTGGGCTTTGGGTGCTTGAACAGGCACTTAAAGAACATAAAAGACTTGTTTCAAAAGGCTTTCCTCCACTTCGTTTTTCAATAAATATCTCCATCATTCAATTTAGAAAAGATGATTTTGTTGCTGAAACTATCAAAATAATCAAGGAAAGTAAAGTCAATCCAAAATATATCGAATTAGAAATTACCGAAAGCTTTTTAGCTATTAATTTTGAAGATACCATTGAAAAATTATCAAAATTAAAAGAATTTGGTGTCAGTATTGCTATCGATGATTTTGGCAAGGGCTATTCATCACTACATCGTTTGGAAATTGTTCCTTTTGATCGAATCAAAATCGATAAAAGCATTGTTGATGATATCATTTCAGAAAAGAAAAAAACTGTAATTGTCCAAACAATCGTTTCACTCGCTAGAGCACTTATGGCAAATATTACCGCCGAAGGTGTCGAAACTAAGGAACAACTAGATTTCCTAGTTGAAATGGATTGCGATGAAATCCAAGGATATTATTATTCAAAACCTTTACCAATTGACACATTAGAAAAATTCCTTGAAAATGAAAATACATAATCTTTTCTAATTGAGTTTTAAACTAAATTTTTATTGATAAATGACACATCTTATAAGTGAACTTTATTATGAAACTTAATATAAAAGTAGGTCTATTAAGAAAATTGTTATAAAAGAAAAAAAGGAAATCAAGCACTTTTAAAACACTTGTTTTCCTTTTTTTAAGTTCATTTAATTGTGATTTAATATTCAAAAACTAATGTTGAGATTTATTTTTAATTATATAAATATAATATCTCTTTTTATCTTTCTATGGACGAAAGAATTATACTCTTTTCATCTACAACACTTACTTGACATTTGTTTTTAAATCTCATCATAATTTCCATCATAAAGAGTAGCGATAACGTTATTATCTGAAATGCTAAAACAAAAGTGTTTTAATAGCAATTTAATTTAAAATACTCTTTAATTAAATTAAAATCACCAATTTTCTTAATCTCTTTTCCCTCTATCAGTATTGCCTTATCAGCTAAGGCAAGTGCACATCTTTTATCATGTGTAATCGTGATGATTGTCGCATTATTTTCTAAATAATAATTATTTAAAACTTCCACGATTTTTTTAAGCGATTCATAGTCTTGACCAACTGTTGGTTCATCAAGAATCAAAACTTCTGGCATACCGGCTAATACTCCGGCAATTGATACTCTCCTTTTTTCTCCTTCAGATAAACTTTGGGGGTGTCTGTTTCTAAGGTGTTCCAAATCTAAATCTTTAATAAGTTTATCTGTTATTGCTTCTGACTGAGAATTATAATTTATATCCTTATAAACAGTCGGCATAAATAATTGGTAATTAGGATTTTGAAAAATATATCCGACTTTAGAAAACCACTTCTTATTTCCTAGTTTTCGATTATATCTTTTAAATAAATGTTGTTGATATCTCCCACTTGAAGGTTTAATTAGTTTTGCTATTAAATTAAGTAAAGTCGTTTTACCAGCTCCATTATCTCCAATAATTAATAATCGATCACGCTTATTAATTGTTAAATTAATATCTTTTAATATTAAGCTTTTATTAATATCTTTACTTATATTATTAAGTTCAATTATCGAATTATTACTAGAGACAGTGTTAACCTCACTTTTTATAATCTTCTTATATTTCAAACATTCACAAGTATCTAAACTAACGATAGTTTTGTTTCTTAAATACCAAAATTTATCGATATAATTGTAAACTTGGTCAACCCTGTGTTCAACTATTAAAACTGCATATCCTTTATTCTTAGCTAAACTTCTTAAATAAGAAAGTAGTAAATGACTAGTTTTATTATCTAAATTAGCTAATGGTTCATCTAATATTAATATCTTTTGCCCCATAGCCAGCGTTGACGCAGTAATTAATTTTTGTTTTTCTCCACCTGATAATGTTTTTGTTTTTGATTTTTTATTTAATCCTAACTCGTTACTATATTTATTAACTATACTAATAATTTCTTCTTTTGCAATCCCTAAGTTTTCAGGACCAAAAGCAATTTCATCTTCAACCAGTTCATTAATTATTTGAAGTTCTGCATTTTGCATAACTACTCCAACTTCTTTTGATATTTCTGATACTTTTTTACTCTCAATAGATTTATTATTTACTAATATTTCACCTTCATATTGAGCTTTGATTAAATTAGGAATAATTCCTGATATTAAATTAATAATCGTGCTTTTGCCACTTCCAGAAAAACCACTCAATAACGCAACTTCACCATAATTTAGGTGGAAATTTATATCTTTAAGTAATGGATTTTCAAGTTTTTTATATGAAATAGTTAAATTTTTAATTTCGATCGCTTTCATAAAAGTATCACCAATATAATTCCTATAACTACTATTAAAAAATAAAGAATATCTTTAAAGTGGATATTAATATCTTTATAAGATGTAGTTTCAGTTTTATCAAAACTAAAACCTCTAGTTTCAATTGAGATACTTAAAGTATCACTGATGTCATCAATTCTTGAAATTAATGGTATTAAAAAAGCACGATAAAACACTTTAACATTCCACGGACTGGTCCGTCTTGTCTTCATTGCTTGTTTAATTCTTTTAACTTCTTCTTTAAATACTTCTATAAAACTAAAGCCAATCATAAAACCTAAAGTTATTTTTTTAGAGATTTTAATCTTTTTCATATTTCTAATTAAATCTGATGGATTAATTGACAGATTTGGAATTATCGATAACATTAAAGCTAGTACTCTGGCTATGGCATATTTGGTCTCAGGTAGTTTACCCGATATTAAATAAGTAATTCCTCCAAAAACTAATATCATTATTATTGTAATAGGTAAGATTAAAAGCAATTGCTTCCAGTATCCAAAAATTATGTATAAAATCGATAACCCAATAAAAAACCATAATATCTTTTCATCCTTAGCAAAGATTAATCCAACAACAAAAATTATTATGCTAGATAATAAACTTATTAAAGGATATATAGGTTTTTGATATAGGTTTACTTTATTACTCATCTTTATTTTCTTTGGCTTTTTTTATTTCTTTAGAAATTAATGCTCCTAAAATTGATGCAATTAGTGAAATCAATACCACTGATAATGTTACGACAACAGTTATCCAAGGAACTTTAGTGATTAACTTAATTTGTACTTCTTCAGCTAACATTAAATTTAATAAAAAGTTAAGCGGTAATGTTAGTGGCATAAAGAATGTTGTTTTAACGATTACTGATAAACTACTGTTATTAGTTCTAAAAATTAATAATCCTAATGCTTCAGTTATTATTCCGGCAACTAAAAACACTACAAACATGATCCAACTCATAAACACCATTACCGCACCCATAAATAAAGCCATATATAAAATAGATCCAGGCTTTTTTACCTTAAATAAACCTATTGAAAATAAAATGGATACTTGAAATGAAGTTACAAGTTGAGCAATCCCATATATCTGAGTTACTAACGGAACCACTAACATCATAACTGACGATCCTAAGATCGATAATATTGAAATTATCGATAAATAGACTATATCCTTAATACTAAATTTTTGAAATAGCTTTTCTTTTTCCGATATATTATTCATTTAATAACACTAACCTTCCATTTTCAAAACTATATATCGTATCACATATATTCATCGTTGATTTTCTATGTGAAACCAAAATTATTGTCTCATCTCTATTGATAGATAACGACTTTAAGATAATTCCTTCATTTATAGCATCAACATTACTTGTTGGTTCATCAAGCAATATTATATTAGACTTCCTTAAAAATGCTCTAGCAAGCCCAATTCTTTGTTTTTGCCCACTTGAAATATTATCGCCATTGTTAATTATTATATGATTATATCCGTTTTCCAGAGTCATAATAAAATCATGTATTGATGCTTTCTTAGAAGCTTCATATACCTCATCTAAGGTCGCACTTGGGTTGGACATTAATAAATTGTTTAAAATAGTATCGTTGAATAAATATGTGCTTTGACTAATCATAGTTACATTATTAAGAAGTGATTCAGTTTTAATTGATTCTATATTTAAATTATTATAAGTAATTTCCCCTTTTTCGGATGGCCATATTCTAATTAATAACTTTAATAAAGTTGATTTGCCACTACCACTAGGGCCGATAATACCGACTATATTTTTATTATTTACTTGAAAAGATAAATTTTTTATCACATAAGGTGTCTCATCTAAATATTTAAAGTATAGATTTTCTACTTCTAGGTTTTCATATTCGAATTCATTACCTAGTAAATTCTTATTAACGACTGGTTCTTCATCTAAAATAGCAAATACTCTTTTAGCACTTGCGAAAGTTTGATTTAAACTTCTAGGCAAATCAGCAAGTGCTAAAACTGGACCAAAAGAACCCATTACCGCAACTACTCCAATTATCATTAAACCAATATCTAAATTATTGAATCTCACTAGTAAAATTCCAACTAGAAAGGAAATTAAAGTAAAAAATGAAACCATTAATGTTTGTAAAGCTTCGTTTTTGCTAATTCCTTTATTGAGTTTAGTGGTATAACTAATTAATTCTTCAGATTTTGTATTTACTTTTTCTAATCTTTCTTCATTTTGGTTATTTAACGATATTTCTTTAATTCCTTTAATACTATCAAGATAGTAAGCATTAAATGAGCCAAGTTTATTTCGATAATTTAAACCGTCTTCATTTAATTTATTGCTTGCAATCTTAGGAACAATAATTCCTAAGAAAATATATCCAAATAACGCAACTAAAGCTAAGTACCAACTAGAAATAAATCCAATAAACAAAAGTATTGTAACTTGCGTGATAATCGCAATCAACACTGGCGACATCGTATGAGCATAAAATACTTCTAACATTTCAATATCCGATGTAACTGTAGAAATAATATCCCCTTTTTGTTTAGTGTCAAGTTTAGCTGGAGCTAATCTTTTTAAAGCGTTATAAACATGGTGCCTAATAATTGCTAATATTTTAAATGCGATATAATGATTTGAGTATTGTTCAAAATACCTTAATATTCCTCTTAAAATGCCGCTTGCAATAATTAAACCAACTATTAATTCATAACTCATATTAATTGGACTTCCTAACATCTTAGCAAGACCCACTGCACCTAAAATGGTAATGGCACTTCCACACAAAAATCCCACTGCACCATTAACTACCGCGAGTATCAATACATTTATAAACTTTCCTATCAATTTTAATAATCTATTTATAATTTTAAAATTACTCATGTCAATTCCTCATATATCCAGTCTCAAGATTCTTTTGGGTTGTGTATAAAATGGAATATTCTTTATTTAACTCAACTAAATCTTTATGGGTACCTTTTTCTAATACTCTACCCTCTTCTAATAAATATATGTAATCAGCATTTCTAATATTTCCTAGTCTATGTGAAATAACTATTACTAATGAATCTTTTGAAAGGTTATAAATATTATTCATAATCACTTCTTCACTATCAATATCAATATTTGATGTTGCTTCATCAAATATATATATTCTTCTTTTCTTAGTTAGTTGAGTAGCAAGAATTAATCTTTGTTTTTCCCCACCGGATAAATTTTTACCTTCCTCTAAAATTATTGAATCTAAATTATTACTTTCTAACAAATAACTAAGTTTGACTTTTTTGATAGACTCAATAATTTTATCATCCGTAACATTAGGATTAACCATTAAAAAATTATTTCTAATTGTATCGTTAAAGATATATGATTCGTTTGATACAATCGTTATGTTTTTATAATAATTACCTCTATTTAATTCATATAAATTAAGACCACCAACTAAAACATTTCCTGTTTCAACTTTTAGCGATCCAGTTAATATATTTGCTAGTGTTGACTTCCCACAACCAGATTTTCCAACTATTCCAATTAATCCTTCTTTAGGAAACTTCATGTTAATATCTTTTAACACTTCTTTATTTTCAGTGTAAGCAAAAGTTAAATCTTTAATTTCTATATCATATCTATTTGGAATTAAATCCCCCCACTTAAATGTAGGTATACTAAGTAAATATGAAATTTTCTCAGCAGCACTTGCCCCATTTAGGCTAACATGGAATGTTGAGCCTAAGGCTCTAAGTGGCAGGAAAAACTCAACCGCTATTAAAATTAAAAATAATGCAAAAGCAATTGCAAGTCCAGTATTTGCTGCTTGCACAGCAAAAACAATCCCAACTGCTGCCCCGCCAAAAGCAACCAAATCCATTATCCCAATACTAAACAATTGGATGACTAATACTTTCATAGTTATTTTTCTAAAATCTTCAGCTCTTTTATCAATTAATTTACCTTGTTCATCTTCATAATTATATATTTTGAGTTCATTTAAACCAGAAATACTATCATAAAAAGTATCTCCCATTTGATTATAGATACCCATATATTTATTTACAGTATGTTTAGCTTTTCTAGCAAAAAGCATTATTGATATAGGTATTAATGGTACACAACCTATTAATACTAACGCTACTCTCCAATCTAAAAATACTGATACTAAAAATAAAATTACTGGTGCAATTAAAGAATAAAAAAATTGAGGAATGAAACTAGAATAATAGATATCTAATTGTTCAATACCTTCAAGAGATATTTGAGTTAGTGTTGTATTAGAAAATTCATTAGTTGCATTAACACCTAATTCAGATATCTTTTTATATGTTCTATTCCTTAAATCTTTTTTAACACTATTACCTAATGTGTTTTTATAATAATTAATTATTCTTACAATGATATATCTCAATATCATTAAAATAAATATAACAAAAATAGGAATAATTATATTTTTTATTTGATTATTTAATATTAACATATTAATGCTATAAGCAATCATCGCTGTAATTCCCAAATTTAATAACAAATTGAATACCATTAATATTACTGTATAAGTTACATATTTTTTATTTTTCCCTAACAAATTGAATATTTCTTTATTAAACATTTTTTCCACCTTTTTTCTTCCTGTGTTTAATCATTTGCATTATATGTTTAAAAGATTGAATCGGAGCTCTAAAGATCATTTTAGGACCACTAAACTTCATGATTTCTCTAATTTTTTCTTTCATGTCTTTTTGATAGCATTGCACTTTACAAAATGCACAAAATGGTTTGTCCGAAATAAAAGGACATTTTTCTATTTTTAAATGAGCATATTGTTGAATCTCAACACACTCAGTACACAGTTTTGTTGAACTGTGTTTTTTCTTACAATAAATTTTTAGCATCTTATCAAATGTTTTTTTCTCTTTAATTACCTTTTTATCCATATTAAAATTATCAATCTTGTTTTTTTATATTTTTTACAAATAACAAAAGATTAAAAATATACCAAGGTTATATTTAGATAATATCCATACAAATCACCTTGGTAACCTTATTTTATTTTAAATTGATATAACCATTATTTCAACAAAAACAATAATAATTATAAATAACAAGGAGTTTTTATATAAATATTTTAAAAAACACTATTAAAATTTTCTTTTATAAATATTAAGATATAATAATATGCTAAATAAGTCAGATTAGTTTCATAAATATATCTTGTTAAATTATATATATAGTGACTACTTTCAATATGATTAATACTATATGTAATTTGAATTGATATTTTGTGGGAGATTCCCCCACTAAGTCAAGATTTTTTTCTAATAATATTCTTAGTAATCTTTTCCTCTTTTCTTCGTTGTTTAGTGGCTTCGAAAGAAATCATCCGAGTTTTACCAGAAAAAATAACACCAAGTACTCTTCCTTAATTGTAATAATTTCATACACCTCTTTCTGATAAATCATATTTATACTATTTCTGATACACTTAAATATTCCATGTTATTTTTCCTCTGCTATATATACGATATGATCGACAACATTTGATGATTAAATTATGTATATCATAATATTATGCCGATTCAACAACAATATAAATTTCCTATCTATTAATAATTTTAATTATTTAGCTAATGCCAATAATAAAAAGATACTTCCAAAGCATATGCCCATAGTGAGTAAACCATAGGCACTACATGAAGATTAAACATTTTGGTTTATTTCATGTGTCTACTTTGGAAGTATCATATAAACAAAGTCTCTGAAAAAATTAACTCTTCATTTCTTTAAAGTTACCCGTTAAAGCTGCTGTTAAAAGTGTTTATGATTTTTTTAATCTTCTGATTTTTTTGGATGACATTCATCAAATGTCCATAAAGTATGGTCATCACCGTGCCAATAGCCATAAGCGGTTCCTAAGACGCCTCTAGGATAATTAGCTGGATCGCCTTCATATCGATAATGAATGGTACAGTTTATCGCAAATACTGGTTTATAGAATCCACCTGAATATTGTGGGTATCCATAGGCAAGACCTTCAGGACATTCAGCTCCGGTGCGAATTGTATAATCAACAAACTTATCAACATATATACAATAATATCTCTTCCACTCTCCTTGTTCTGGAGTGTAATCAAGATAAAATGCGCCCGATTGAATGATTTCTACTGAACTAGAGACAAAGACTGATTTTGGACAATGTTCATAATGTCGATCATGGTCGGTAAAGTGGACTGTTGTCGGGTCAAGTGATGGCAGACCAAGACATTGATAGAAGGCATAAGATTCTATTTTTTTAATATTATTTGGAATAATTAAAGTTTTATTAAGATTAAATTTTTTCGTCATATAAAAAGCATAAGAACCAATTACCGTAATTGTTTCATCAGTTGGTATTTCTCCTGAACCATTACAACCAGCAATAATCTTTTGGTTTTCAATATCAATAATCATATTATTTTTTGATCGATATTTTTGATTACCTGCCGTCACTTTTAAAGAATAAAGGTTTTCACAATTACCAACAATACCTTCTCCAATGTGGGTTACACTTGCGGGAATACTTAACCCAGTTAAATCGGTACAGCCTAAAAATGCCCATTTATAAATAGATTCAAGTTGCGGGTTACTTCCGAAAAAATTAACTTGCAATAAATAGGTACAATCTTGAAATGCTTTTTCTCCAATGGTTTTAAGTGAATCTGGCAAACTAATGGTTGCCAGTGATTTACACTCTCTAAAGGCGTAAGATCCAATATGCTCCAAGTTTATTTTATCTAAATTTATTTCGTGAAGTGCCACATCACCATCAAAACAGAAATTAGCAATTCCAATGACCCCTGCTCCAAGCTGAACATATTTAAGTCTAATACAACCACTAAATCCTGTAACCCATTTAACTTTATCAGGAATCGTAATTTCAGTTAACCACTCACAACCATTAAAGGCTCCACTTCCGATTGTTTCTAAATTATCTGGTAAAGTGACTGCCATTAAACTTGTACATCCACTAAAACAACTATATCCAATCTCAGTGATTTGTTCTGGGATATCGACTCGATTTAAAGATGTACAATTTTCAAACATATCTTCACCTAAATAAGTCATGTTTAACCCAAACATGATAGATGATAAGTTCTTACATCCCGAAAAGGTATTATATCCAAGCCGTCTAACATTATCACCAATATATAAATTTATAATTTTATTATTATCCCTAAACGCATTCGTTCCAATCCCGATTACCATATATCCATCAATCCAAGTTGGGATATATAGATCGGTCATATCATCTCCGGTATATCCAGTAATAATACAAGCTGGATAATAATAATCATCATAAATTCGGTAAGTAAACTTATCAACTTGATTTGGATTATCTTCAAGTGGTATACATTGATAAGTGGCTAAGTACTCACGTTCTAGGGTTTTAGTCATAGGAAGATCATTCCATGAACGAGACTCATCATTTGAAAACCATCCTAAAAATTCATACGAATAACCGTAATCATCAAAAATTCTTGGTGTTTCTCCTTCATAAGGAGTTTCATCAGGAATTCTAACGTCTTTATAACCGCTTGGTCTAGTGTATTCTTCCATTTTATATCTTTCTTGTTTTAAAACTTCTGGTTCATTATACCAATTGTACCATACGGCATCATAGGCCCTTACATATACCGCTTTAAATTCCATATCCTGCAATAAGCGACTAGGAATTGGATCCCAACCATCAAATAAATATTTATAACCATAGTCTACATTATCAGGTTTTTCGAGTTCGGGTCCTGAATATATTGGTGTAGTTCCCGCTTCAACCTCTTCTGTATATAAAACGGTTCTGTAGCTACCAGTATCAGGATTATAAACAGCAGTATCTATCCAAGTAACCGTATAATGTCTTTTTATGCCGGCAAATTGAGCGGTATAAGTTGTATGACATTTAATTGCGCCAGCAGCCGGAGACCAACCAATGAACATAAAATCATATAATTCATTTGATTCTTTAGTTGGTGTTGGACCACGGTATTGTGGAGTAGTATCATAAGGAACTAGGTGATTTACATACAAAGTAGTGCCATCCCAATTTTTCCATGTCGCAGTTACTACTTTTTCTTGCATAAATTGAGCAACATAAGTTACATCAGCTGTTACTTCTGTTACTTCAGGATCCCATCCAGTAAATATAAAATCAGTTCTAGTTGGGGTTTCACCGTCATATGTTGGAAGCGTTCCTTTTGGAACATTTTCATCTACTTCTAATACTTCATTATCATAGTTAACCCATGTAACAGTACAAGTATTTGGAATATTAAATTTGGCCACATAGGTCACATCAGCTGTTACTTCTGTAAGTTCTGGATCCCATCCAACAAATTCATAACCTTCTCGTTTTGGAGTTTCGCTATCATATGTCGGAAGCACTCCTTTTTTAACATTAACATCTACTTCTAATATCGTTTCATCATAATTTACCCAAGTAACAATAAAGTTATCAGATTTTTCTTTTTCCACTGTAACTTTAATTTTAGTTTGATGTTCTCCGACTTTAACTAGAATATTAGTACTGCCTTCACCAACAGCTTTAATTATTCCATTTTCTACTGTGGCCACATTACTATCTTCTGATTCCCAAGTAATCTCGTTAACATTATCTAATACATCTACTTTAAATTCTTGATCAATGGTAATGGTTATTTCTCTTTCTTCTATAGAAAGTTTGATTTCGTCTTTACAACCACTAACAAAAAACACCAATGATAATATTACAGCAATCATAGAAATAACTTGAAAAATTAGTTTTTTTCTCATTTCAGTATACCTCCTTACATATAATTACCCATTTAATTTATAGTTCTTTCGTTGATTTACATACTAATTCTATTTATTATTTTTACTTATTTCAAGAGTAAATGCGCATTCGGTTAATAACATGACTATTCGGTTATAAAAATAGAAATAAAAACCAAATTACCAAATATTTTTATAATCTTCGTATCCTATTTTAGGGTAAGTTAAACCCTTATTGGTTCAATAGTTTGAGTTCTTAATTTATCAAAAAATCTATCAACCATATAAAAATAAAAAAGTCTATCTCAAAAAAACTTTATAGACTATGTTTATAAAAATAAATGGCTTTATTAAGCCATAAATTATAATATATAATATTATTAAAACTATATTTTGCCTTAAAAAGATCTCTTTTTCAATTTCTTATAATTTTTCTTCGAAAACCGTTCCAACTTTGACAGGTCCTTCTTTTAATAATTTTCCGTCTTCATTTGTTCCTTCAAATATTAACTGATTATTTCTTACTTGGAAAATTAATGCGTAATTTTCATCAAGATTAAGGAACAATTTATTACTATTGATACTATAACTTCCTGTACAAAGAGAGTCAACATATATAATATCAAGTTTAGATAAATTATCACCATATAATGTAATAGTTGCCGTCTGGTCATCGGTGGTGTAAACACCTTGTTTTAATTCAAAATCCTTATCACATCCCATAAGACTAAAAATCCCAAATATCATTATTACTATGGTCAATATTCTAATTATATTTTTATACATAAATCCACCTTCTTTATTTATAAGACAAAATAAATTTGATTATTTATTAGCTATTATTTCACTTAATTATTATTTCCTTATCCTCTAGTAACAGCATACTTGAAATCCAATCATCAATATTCTTAGCATGATATTCTTTTATTAAATTAAAATCCGCATCAAAAACATATGTTTGCTTATATCGATAAATATAATACTTATCTTCTTCTTTATGCATATACATAATTGGATAGATAACTTTTAAATCACTGTAACTTAATTTTTTATCATTAATAAAATTATAAATTCCATTATAGGAATCATAACCAATTCCATTACCTAAGTTTGTAAATGGCCCCCAATTAATATCGTATTCAAACTCTTCTATTATTTCTAAAGTGTCTGGTTTTATTACAATTACTTCTAAATTAGTCAAAGCCTCAATATCATTTTTAAGTAAATATAAATTCTTTTCTTTACCACAAACTAATGAGTAAGCATGAACTCCCTTAAATAATTTTTTTGTGACTTTGCGTTTTGTTATATCTATCATAAATAAAATGCTACCACCGTCTTCAAAAGAACGAGCAACACCATATATCTTTTTATCGGATTCCAAATAAATAAAATCAAAAAGTTCAGTCTCTAACTCAAACATCATCATCTCTTTATAATTTAAATCATATACATGAATGTTAGTTTGGGTTGTTGAAACAATTAAAAAACATTCATTTTTATCATGGGCTATCTGTGATGGATGTTTGATTTTTATCCGCTTAATTTTTTTAAAATTTGCTTTTAAATATATATCAATATAATTTTCAGCAAGAAAGTATAATTTTTCACCGTCAGTATGAACAAAATTGTATTTTTTATTTTTCATAATCAATTTTTAAATTATTAGTAATATCTATAAAAAACTCTTTACTCCAAAGATCTAATTTTCTTTTATCTTTTATAAAAGCAATAACATCTTCTTTAGCATTTTGATAATCAATACTAGAAAACTTTTTATTTAACATATCTTTTAGTTTTTCAATTGTTAGTTCTTCTTTTTCATCAAAATGACCCGTTTGTACCATTCGTGCTTTGAGATGTTTTAAGTTAACTTTAGCATTCCTAGAAAGATAAAAAACATAATCATATAAATCCCTACCTTTAACTCTACTCTTCCACCCCCTACATAATACTGCGTGTATTTTACCCGCAAATAAAGATGGCATATCATAAAGTTTTACTTGATAAGGATAAGGAAGTAATCTAAATTTATTTTCAAAAGAAGCATATGCTGGTGGATTAACATCAATTTCAAACTTAATTTTAATTAGTTCTCTAGGATTTATGATTTTTAAATCTACATCATTTTCATAAAAAGTAATAATATGCTCTTTAGTGCCTCCTTTTAAAAACGCAGACTTAATATTAGAATCTGCTTCTTTAACTTTTTCTTCTACTTTAAAATTAAGTCCTAGTGAATTAGCTTCATTTTCTATATAAGAAAAGTATTCTTTTAAATCAAAATTATCATTTGGAGTTATAAGTGAAAAATCTAAATCTTCTGAAAACCTATCCAAACCATAAAACATTCTTAAAGCTGTACCACCATAAAAAGCTACATGATTAAAAAAATTTGTTCTAGCAAGTCCCGATAAAGCTACCTCTTGAACCACTTCCTTTAAGGCATTCTTTTTGTCTTCTATATTGTTTATTTCATAATTACTTAACATTTGCTTAATAATAGTCATTTAACACTACCATCCTTTATTAATTTTTCTAATAAATTTAAATTAGTTGATTTATATTTACTACTTATTTTTATAATAAAATCAAAATCAAGTTCTTTAAATATATTTTCATCTATTCTTAAGTCATTAAATAAAAGAAACTTTAACTCACGAAGATTTTTTACTGGATTTAATGTATAAAGTTTATCACATAAGGCTTTTTCAACACTCGCCATTTGATAACTATAACCATTTTCTATTACTGTTTTGACTCCAAACCTAAAAACATCTTTGGGTACATCTCTATATAAATAATCCCCAAAATAGTTTGAATACTTTTTCTTTTTATTTTTCTTAAAGGTTGCCGATGTATAAGTTCTATAAATACCTTCAGGTATTAAACCACTCGTAGATAAAACATAATCAAAGGATAAATATGAAGGTCCATATATGTAACTTGCAAGATAGTATCCAGGAGTATCCTTATCACTTTCGTATAATCCCCTTTTAAGTTGAATTATCTTCTCATCTCTTAAATCTCTTGAAATTTTGCCCATTACGTCAGAATAATTTTTATTAATTTTTATTAAATCTTGAGTTGTATATACCATAATTACCTCCAGTTAATTGTATTATATCACATTATCTGGAGGAAATAAAGGGTAAAATTATTAATTTAATTATTTCCTAACATAAAAAAGATGCCTTTTATAAAGACATCTCTATATATTATAACTCAATAGAGTTCAACTCCTGTTGTTGGAGCCATCTTTTTCCTTTAATGAACCACCGGTTAATGTCCTAACTGTGCGAAACTACTAACATTTGGCCATCAAAGGGAAAATAGGGCATTCTTATATACTTTTGAGGTATTCCAACGGACAATTGGGTATTTTACCTAAACTGGTGCTTTTTGGCCATCAAAAGGAAAATGGAATACTTCTAAGGTATTTTAGAGGAAAATTAATCTCCAATTATTAATTTTCTAATATATCGAAAATTGCCCATGCTAATTTTCGAGATAATTTCGGAGGCACAGCATTACCAATTTGCATAAAGGCAGACGTCCTAGAAGTTTCAAAATAATAATTATCGGGAAATCCTTGTATTCTAGCAGCCTCCCTTACACTAATAGACCTATTTTGTTTTACGTCTGGATGAATATAATAGTGACCATCTTTTGAAATATGTGCAACAACTGTATGTGATACTGAATCACCATCAATCGCTTTATATCTATCCAAAAAAGATTTCGTATTAGAATGAGTAATCAATTCTTCTGGTAATTCATCATATTTAAGATTTATGCCTCTTTTTTTTGCATCAGAAACTAATTTATAAATTTTCAAATCATTTTCATTATTTAGGCGACTAATATGTTGCGTTAAGACATCTGTCGAAGCTTCCCTATACTCTCTAGCCACAGCTGAACTATTTAATGTATTTGCATATTTATTTGTGGATTCACCAGATTTTAAATCAGGCAAATCTTCAAATAATTCGTTTATTGTTGGTGATTTACACTTATACTTCTCTAATACATCAAAAAAGGATTGGCTCAGGTTCAAATCTTTTCTAAAACCCACTAAAAACACTCTTTCTCTTCGTTGTGCAATTCCATAATCCTCTGTATTTACAATTTTATAATTCACATTATATCCTGCAGAATCAAAAGTTTCTAAAATTATAGGGAACAAAGGTTTATCTTTATAATCCTTAAACGATAATAACCCATTTACATTCTCAAAGATAAAAAACCTTGGTTTATACTTTTCTAGAAAGTCAACATAATACTCATATAGATAAATTCTTTCGTCAGTTTCTTTTTTAAATTTATTTTTGCTTCTTCCAATTGTAGAATATGCCTGACAAGGAGGTCCACCAATTATTCCATCTAGCGAGTCTTCTCCTAATTTCTTATCTATAAAATCAAAAATTTCATCAATACTATCATCGTTAATTTCACAATTTAGTACATCTTCAATAACATATTCTGGAACGCTGTTTAACAATTCTGGGAAGGTTATGTTTTCTTTTAAATAATCATTATACAAATTTAAATTATTAACACTTTTTAAATAATAGTAGATATTTCGCAATTTTAAGGTCTGACATGCAGCGGACTCTTTTTCAATATGACATATAAATTCAAATTCATTTAATCTGAACCCCTCACTTAATCCTCCTCCGCCCGCAAATAAATCAATTACTTTCATTCCTTCACCTCTTATTCGTTATAGTCAAGAATGGTAGTTCCAATTCTGGAAATATTATTAGCTACATTAATTTGAATTTCATTTACATATTCCTTGCTTAAATAAAAATGATGTTTTTGGTTACCAAGTTTTTCCAAATCACAAACATTATACATTGAAGGAAGATAAACTAAATATTTTCCCCTATGTAAATCTTGATATTTTACATTTCGCTTGAACAACCGATAAAATTTATTCATATTAAATTCATCATTAACAATCAATATTGGTAAATATAATACATCCTTCTTTTTTGATTGCGCAAAATCACAATATGGCGTAATTACAAGGTTACCAATCTCAATTTTTTTATCGATAATATCAGCCAATATTTGATTTTCTTTATCTTTATTCGCTATATTTCCTACTAGTTCTTTAGTCTTAGTATCTTCTACTTTTTCCGCTTTATAAATTAAACCTGGCAATCCATCTGCCGGTTTTGAATCTTTAAATTCCTTGATTACAAGTTTAGAATTAATCTCTTTCTTAAAATTATCGTCTAATTCATTATTAGAAATGTTGTTATAATCGATACGATTAACAGTCAGTTCCTGTTCTAGAAATTTGACATGTGCATTTAAAAATCCTTTTCCAGATTTTTCATAATTAAAATATTTATCAAAAGAATAAAATGCTTTGCCTAAAACTTCCTCATAGTATTTACTAAACTTTTCAGGAGATTCTTTATTTTCTAATTTCTCAGGTTTAAACATTTCCCAAGATGATGCTGACTCTCTCTGAAAGATTTTTGTTAGTTTCATATAGCAATAAATATTAGTGTATTTTTCACTTATTGTTTGAATATATTGAATAATACCGTTTGCTGCCTCTATAATTATGTCCGGATTCTGTTCTCCTGCAACTTTTGACTTCGAAAACATGGAAATATCCAAAGGGAAATTATTATAATTACTGTATTTGCTACAAAGCTCTTTATAAAATTTATCAAATTGACCATCATTCTTTGTCCAGATTAATAGGAAAAAAGGCCCTTTTATTTTTTCATTAAGAAATGCTACACTTTGCAAAGCATTATCAATAGAATTTTTACCTTCTGACATAAATAGATCTAATATTACTAACTGTATATTAGGATCTATTTTAACACCCCTACCCAATACATCTTTACGGTAATCAGTACTTATTGCATAATCGTTTAGCTTAAAAATAAGGTCTTTTACTTCTTCAAATTCATCATCAATAATTAAGCATTTATCAATTATTAGTTCATCTTTATGATTTGCGACGTTTTTCATTTTATACCTCCATAGGAAAAATAAGTCGCACCTGAGCGCTTCCATTTCTAATCGAAGAATTATTACTTATTTCAAATGTACCATTATGATTTTTCATAAGTTCTCCAACAATAAATAATCCCAATCCCAAACCTTCATTATCATGTTTCTTAGTGACAAATGGTTCTTTTAAATATTCTAAATCACCCTTAAATCCACTTCCGTTATCTTCAAAAATAATTTCATAAAAATCATTTGTTTTTTTTGTAGAAATTTTAATTTTTTTATCTTGATCGTATAACCAATACAAAGAATTATTAATTAAGTTATCAAAAATTCTTATTAGGGATGATTTATTAATTTTTATAAATTCTTCTTCTGTTTCACTGTAGTCTTCATAAACTTCAACATTATTTGCTTTAAACTTGTATCTTGAGCGATACACGACGTCTGATAATAATTCATTCAAGCAATATGTTTTTTTACTTTTATCTCTAATTAAATTATTTTGTCCCCTTACTAAATTAGTCGTCTCGTCTACTAGTTCTACTAAAAAATCAATATATTCTTGATTATCTATTAATTCTTTAATTCTTTCTAGGTTTTTTTCCAAATCATGCATTATAGTAAGATAGTCCATTACCTCAATAGAAGTATTAAGCATAACATCTTTTATGTAGTTAAGTTGTTTTCTAACTAAAAAAAGTCCATCCTGTAATTCTTTTTTATCATCTTCATTAATTATAGCTATAGAATCAATTTTCTGACAAAGAGCATCAATTATTTCATCATAATCAATTGTAACTTTTAAATCCCCTAAATATTTTTTTATTAAATGTTTATCGTCTTCTACCTTTGAAGAAAATTCAAAAACTACACTTTGTATTATTTTTTTAAACAGTTTATATCCATCATCATCAATAAAACCCTCACGATTTGTCTTTTCTTGTAAAATATCAGTATTCTCACGATTCAAATATACATTTCCAACTAAAACATTATTACTTAAAAACCTTCCTGGCCTATTAACTCTTCTTGAATCCAATTCAAGCCAATCTATCCCAGGCTCACCATAATTGTATACTCTTTGCCCATCTCTATATACTTTAACTCCCCCATTTTGTTTTACAACTTGTTTCAATGGGGTAATTTTTTTAAATGGTGAGAATTTATTAACTAATGCAGAAAAATCATAAGCAAAAAGTTCTACTTCAATTTCACCTAAATATATATCTCCAGTGGTTAATGGGATAGATCCTCTTTTTTCAATATC
Source organism: Acholeplasmataceae bacterium (assembly GCA_050953805.1). Taxonomy (GTDB): domain Bacteria; phylum Bacillota_I; class Bacilli_A; order Acholeplasmatales; family Acholeplasmataceae; genus DUQW01. The sequence continues at coordinate 265,787 of JBMNNE010000001.1, forward strand.
AGAAACAAAGTCTTTTCCATTCCTTATTCTTTCCCTTTCTTTTTTTATTATATCCATGCCATCATATGGATGAAAACTATAAGTATAAGTATATTCCATGGATAAGGTGTCTATTTTTGCTTTCATACGGAATAAAGAATAATTTAGATACTCTTCTAATATTTTCGACTTTTTTAATTCGTTGTTGGGGTATTTCTTATTAAATAATATTATTTCAAATATATCATCTTTTTTTTCTTTCTTTATATTCTTAATTTTTTCTTTATCAAAAATAAGTTCATTATCATCTAACATTAAATAAGACTTGTTCAATGATGTTAACTTCGAACATTCCAGCTGAATTTTCTCAATTATAGTTTCATCCCATTCTTCTAATAAATCTGTAACAACAATTATAGTTCCATGATTTCCTAACAATTGTTTTTTTGCGTTATTTTTTATTAAAGGCTCAAGTACTACTGGAACGTCTTGTAAATCGTGTCCTTTTTCAAAATGTTTAAAATCAATTTTAAGATATGAACTTTCTGAATATGTCTTAGTATAGATTTCAACTATATTACCAATCCTATTTAGAGCAAATCTTCCAATCCCTTTTTCACCAATTTTTCTCCTGCCGCGATTTGTAAATGGATTATTAATTTTATTATCAGTACCAATCCTTAACCAACTATTCTCTAAAACATCATAAGACATACCTGTTCCATTATCGTGGAATATTACTTTGTTTTCTTCAATTGTAATGTGACAAAATGATGCATCTGCATCGTATGAATTTTTAACTACTTCTGAAACAGCCAAAATTACATTTGCAATAGAATCTCTACCAATTTGTAGAATAGTTCGAGCATCAATAGTAAAGTTACTCATCTATATACCTCCCAATATATATGAGACTCCCATATATTTTTATCATTTTATTTAGATAGTATAAGACTATCCTTTTACTGGATTACAGAACATTTCAATAACTTGTATACTCTAAACAGTAAATTATCTAATAAATCCCTATCAATGGCAGATGTATTAAATCTGCTTTCTCAAAATTTTAATCTCTACTGCTTTAATTTTTTTAAAACTTTTTCAATGTTCCTTAATTATACCTTAAAAGCGTATACAAATGCTACAAAATATCTCATTTTACACATAGTAAATTCTTAACTCCTAGTTGTAAGCTCGTTCTGTATCTTTATTATATCAAATATATAGCATCTCTTCACTTACACTTTTATATGTATTTATATTTTAACTCAAATTGTATGAAAATTCCACTCATTCAGAATTTTATATTCTTTTCTATTTATTGTTGAATAATTTCTATCATTTGGAATTATACATATATATCGTTCTTTTTTTATTATTATGTTTTATAATTTGGTTCGCACTCGTATTAAGTTTACAAAAATCAATCGGTTCGGACGACTATCGCGTTTAGTAGTTTTTTGCATGAAAAAAGCCTCAGAAAGACGAATTCTTCTAAGGCTTATAATTTTCTATAATCGCTTTGTTGGCTTAATAAAGCCATTACTAAAGTAAGATTTGTTTGGAGCCATCTTTTACAATTAAGGGATCGGTTTTTCCGTTCCAACTGTGTAAAACTACTAACATTTGGCCGTCAAAAGGAAAATAGGGCATTTTCATATGCTTTTGAGGCATTCCAACGGACAATTGGGTATTTTTACCTAAACTGGTGCTTTTTGTCCATCAAAGGGAAAATGGAGTACTTTTGGGGTATTTTAGAGGAAAACCAAGCATCTAATAATTTGTCTAATTTCGTATTCTAACTGTAATTATATTACTATAATATCTACTACCTGATTGGCTCGTTATTTCAGCTTGTACATAGTGATCACCATAATAAGCTGTATTTTCATTTTTAATAAATATTTTATTGTTAGGCATAGAAATCCTATCTATATCGTTTGAGTTCTCTAAAACATCTCCTCTAAGTTGATTTTTTATTCTAGCCTCATAACCTGAATTGCATATTATCCATGACACCTTTTTTATAGGAATAGAGTTTGGTATTGTTATTTCAAATTTCAAATTCATCCCTTTGTCTAAAATTGTTGTGGTATCGATTTTTTTAAAATTAGACTCATTTTTTGAATACCAACCCTGAATAGTGTAAGTATATCTTTCTTGAAATTTTATCAAATTTGAATGTTTTCTTGCAACTCTTTTATAAGAGGTATCAATATCATAATATTTTCCTAAAATACAATTCTTAATAGTCTCTTCATCATCAGTATATAAAGCTTCTCTTAATTGTTTAATCATAGATCTTATTGTTTTAAATTCTAATTCATCATGTATTTCCATGATATTGTTATTAGAGTTAGCAGGATCATTTATTGTTGTTATTCCAATTTCATTATAACGATCACAAAACTTTAGTAGTTTAGCCATAACATCATCGTGTATTTCATATTTTTTCTCAACAATATCTATTGCAAATATTTCAAGAAAAAAGGACTTAAATTTAAAATTATTAAATTCTCTGAATAATTTAATCAATCGAATAATTTCTTTGGAACCCGATTCTTTAACCAAATCAATTTGTTTATCTGGATTAGTTTTAAGCGATGTTTGTGTTCTATTGCACCATAAATTTACATCGCTTTTATCAGTATTTATAAACCTTCCTGGAACAACATCTACAGTAATATCCCAATTTGGTTCATATTTCTTTCCCTTGATAGTAATCGCACTATTTTTTACCTCTATATTATAATCTTTCTCTAAAGCTTTTTTTGCAGTATTATAAATTTCCTTTAATGTCAAGTTTGTATCAGAGTGAAGATAACATAATAAATCAATATCGCAAGAATTAGTGTTAGCTGTTCCTTTTGCTAATGATCCTCCATAACGAAAAGTTTTGCTTTGACCAGAAAAGGCGCTTTGTAGAACAGATTGAACTTCTTCTCTATATTCTTCTCTAATTTCCACTTGAAAATCTCTATCAACTTTATATTTATCTAACAAATCATTCAAAACTTTCATTGTAAATTTCCTTCTTTAATCATTTTGCCATTTTTTATACTTAATCCCCAAGTGTATTTACTGTTCTCAAAGTCATATACAATAACCTCTGGGTGATGTGATTGAATCGCAGTACCAATAATAAATGAAACTGGTTGCCTAGTAGCACAATACATATGAACTTTTAAAACACCATAAGTTCTACATTCATCTAAAAAATCTGTAATTTTATAAAACATGTCATTAAGATAATCTAAAGTTATCTCATCGCTAATTGGTAGGTTAAACTCATATTTTGGTAAATCGTTATTATTATGTTTACCTATTTTATACGAACTAGAAATATAGAGCTCAACCTCATTAGATGGATTAATAGAAAATTTATTAACTATATTTCTTTTTTTCTTGAAATCTATTTTATAAAATTTGTTTTCGTTTTTAGTACTATCAAATAACGTATAATCTTTGTTGTCACCCAAACAATAACCATCATAAATTGCAAATGGTACATTTACATATCCCGCATATGAAATTTCTCCGCATTCATCATAATTTTTTAAAATACTATATAAATTGATTTTCATATGCTTTAAGTGTGCATTATACCATTTATAACCAAGTTTAACCCTTTTTGGTTGATTATTAATTATATGTGCATTTCTAATTGGAATTAATTTATCAATATCATTTATATTGACTGTTTTTTTGGTTGCATGAATATAAATCAAGTCTTTCCCTTTCCAACAAAAAGATTTCAACTTAGCTATAATTTTGTGAATCAACTTTAACCCTTCAATAATATCTTCTGGACTCATTTTACACCTCTTATTCAAACATCTATAATTAAACCACCATCAATTTATTTAAAAAGATAAGCCGTCTTATTTTTCAATATTTTTTTTACTTGTTCCCTTATTTCAAAATTAATTAATTCTTCCTCATCTTGATCTGTAGAGACACAAGAAGTATCCCGAGGATCAATATCTATATCAATACCGAAATTAACTTCTAGCTTTTTGAACAACTCATCTATGTCAAAATAATATTCATGTTCTTTATCGATATAAGCACCAAGATCGTTCATTAATATGTCACCATCATTTATTTTTTTAAACCCAAAATCATGGTAATTAAATATATCAAAAGCATCATCAATTAATTCCCATAGTTTTAGTATATCTATTTTTTTAAGTTTTAGGTTGTGCATACTTATTTTATCAGAATAAATTAGGTTTAATAAGTCGTCCATATTGACTAAATTCGTTTGAGAAAAACTGTAATAATCAAACTTCTTATCAATTGCAAGTCTAATTAACAATTGTTGAAAAGGGGAAAGAATATCAAATTCGAAATCATCTTGAAAAGATTCTTCATCATTCTCGCTATTAAATCTCATTAAAGAGGGCGAATATTCAAATTCAGTTCCTCTATACCATCCAGGTCTTTTATTATTTATAATTGAATTCATAATAGAACTTCCAAAATTAGAGATGAAATCCTCGATGCTGTTGCACATTGAGACCGTTCTAGTGTCGGATACTCTTTTTCTAAAGTCTTCTAACTTTTGTTGATGTTCAAATGATTCATCACTATCATCACCATAATTAAGCATAAAAACAAGAACTGGTATTTGTTTGCTAAGGGCATAATTATATTCTAACTCAGTAAAACTAATACCACTTTTTGACTCTATACTTCCATAACGTTTCCCTATTATCAAAACATAATAATCTGTGAGATCAATTACTTTTTTTATAATTTCAAACTGCTCTTCATCAGCAGCAGGGAAAAACTCCATTCCAGCTGGTATATGATCGTATTTTAATATCGAATCAAAGGCTCTTTTTCTCTCCTCAATTAAATCTCTATATGTTGAACTTACAAAAAATTGGTATTTTACTTTCATAATTTCTCCTATTTTAATATTAAATTATTTATTTAGACAATCCGGATAAACGATGGTATCTTTGGTATGTTGTTTCTTTCATCCACAATATCGTTTATTAATATTACACCAAATAGAAAACAAAAGTTACAAATTTATAATATTTATTTCGCTTTTTTGTTGAATGTTATCTCTAATAAAATTTCTGATATCTTCAGGTACGTTATATTTATTAAATAATCTTTCCTCTATTTGATCAATAGTGTCAGTCCACCAAGACTCTTTGAAGTCTTGAACTGGAACAGCTCCCCATGCAGTTGTACTGTGTTGTGAATATTTGTTTAAATAAAGTAAGGCCCTTGCAAATCTTGTCATTAAATATTTAGCATGATATGATGCTTTTTCAAATGTACTATACGTTCCTTGTTCTTGAAAACTTTCGGTACATACTTCATTTGGAGAAGCGATAATTATATCTGAAAAAGCTCCACCAAGCCCAGCCTTTTCATCCATATTTCCCCAAGCATATGGTACAAAAACTTTATATTTGTTCATTGCTTTTGTTGTTCTTGGGAACGGATAATTTTTAGGAACATAAACTTCTGATTGTTTTCTTGATAATAATCCGTAAATTTTGATATCATCTTTACTTTGTTTTTCTAAATTTGCCGTTGGCAAATTATATTTTTCAGGGTAGTCAAGAGCGTCGGTGCGTAAACCATATGGTTTAAGCACCGACGTGATTTTTTGCATAGATTGAAAATCACCCTTATTTAAAACTAACTCTGCAAGTTTAACTATTTGCTCTGGTTTTTCTATATCAGATTTTTCTATAGGTAAAACCTTCTCTTCTGCATCATCACCATTAGTATAAATCAATTGTGCTCCATTAAGTTTATTATCATAACCTTTTATCCACAAAATAAAGTTGGTCCACTCGGCACCTGATATTCCAGGAAAAACATGCTGTCTATTATCGATAAAAACTATTTGTTTATCTTTTTTAACTTGAGGAGTATTTAGTTTAGATAAGTTATTAGCATTTTTCGGTTCTTGCCAGCCTATAGGAAATACTAACGAAACCACTTTGCCTAATTCTCTTGATAACAAATAAAAATCTGTATAGATTTGTTGTTTTGCGCTACTTTGATATGGCGGATTACCAATAACTGCATTAAATTTCATATTTCCTCTTTCTCCTCTCTTCCAAGTTTGTTTATTTGCTATTTTCTTAACTAAGTTCTCATAATTATTTGTATAATCTTCTTTCATCAATTCAACAATATCCTCTATTACTAAGATATTAGTTGGGTATTCTTTTTCATCTTTATAACCTTTAAGTGTTCTCTTTGTAATAGCAGCTGCCATTTTGGTCCTACATATCACAAATATATTATCATTTAAGATTTCTTGCCATAGTGTAGAAATGTTTTTCATTTGGCCTGTGTTTTGTACGTTTAAATAAATACTTATAGCCGAATATAAAGGGTACAATCCTGATTTTGAGTTAATTTCTAATATATGAGAATCCGTATTAAAAATATCTTTAGTAACATTATTTTTATCAACCCATCTCGCTGATGTATTATCATCAATCTTAATTATATTTTCATAATTTTGTTCATAAAAATTAGCCCCACCTATCGTTTCTCCCATATGCATATTTACTGCTCTCCACGGTGTAAGTACTGTCTCCTTATCTGGATTTTTAAAGGTCGCAAACAAATCGGACAATGCCTGCACTCTTTCAAGTGGGGGTAGTTCATCAGCTGCTTTTGCCTGTCTTCTAATTTTTAAACCAGCTTCTATAAAGACTTCATTATCAAAATATTTACTAAAATCTATAAATATTTCTTTACTAACACCCTCTGGCATAAATTCTACCCAAGATTTATCATCAATAATGTTTGTAAAGTTTTCTACTCCGATTTTTTCTTCTATACCAATATCAGCACCATAAATTAAAAGTGGTATTCTAATTGCAATTCCTCTTAGAATAGCTATTGCACTCAGTCGTTCTTTTAATTTTCTTCGTCTTTCTTTTAAAAGTTCCTTTTCTTCTTCAGTTAACTCTTTCTTCTTTTTTTCAATTATTTCTCTTAATTCATCCTCTAGACCTTGATCATTAATTAAGATATCGCCTTTTATAGGTGCAGCGTTTGCAGCTTTTAATGTCTTCTTTAAGTTTTGGAATTTTTCCCATTCGACATCAGTTAAATTCAATAGATTATCATTATATAGACCAGTGTCATCAAATCCATTTCTAGCAACTCTATCGATAGTCGCCCTTTTTAACTGAACTAACATATAATTAACATCATATGGTTTCATTTGAGAACCATCGATTGCTATTACAGGGCAGAAATTTAAAAAATCACCTATTTGTGCTTCATTATTTATAACTGCTCCAGGTCTTCTTGATAAATTACTAATTTCAGCAATAATTTTTAAAGTTCTGTCGGGTGCAAAATCAAAAACATAACAATTAGTTTTCATTTTTGTTCCAATTGTGGCCGGAGTTTGAACTCTAAAGATGGTTTGTAAGTACGAACTTGCTGAGGTTTGTGCTGAGCCTGATAACATAAAAACTGCTGTCCATGCTGGAACTGTTACACCTGTTGTTAATCTTCCGCAAGAAAGAGTAATACTTCTAGTTTGTTCTGGATTGTCAGTAATAGCTTTTTGTACCATTTTCAATGCGTCTTGATTCGGTACTTCTTCGTCTCCTTCGCCGGCTACATTCACTATATCAAAATGTTGAAATACTGGATGTTTTTTAAGTAATGAAGATAATGCCTTTGCTTCCTTAACACCCGGAAGCATCCAAAGTGTGTGTCTAAAATTATCTCTATATTCTATTGTTGAAAATGGATAATTATGTTCTCCTTGTTGAACTAGTAAATTTAAAAAGAAACGAATATCATCCTCATATACAAACTTTCCATCATATGATTTATCTAGATTTAAATGAGGACTATGTTTTCTCAAATTCGGAGTCCATACTTTGAAAAATTCTCTAAAATTAAAAGCTTTATCTTCTATATCTAAATATCTTTCTTGTTTAATTATTTCTTGTAAATCATATGTATATATATTCATTTTTGGAAGAGACTCATATGGATTAGAATCTCCAAAACGTTTTTGAACCCAATCTAGTTTCGCTTTTTGTTCCATTACATAGTCCCAAGTAAAGACCTCTTCATCTTTAAATGTCACATTGCTTTCAGGTGTTAATAGATTAAATGGCGTTCCAGAAAGATATAATGTTTTAGTTTTTTTAGTGCTAACTATTAACTCTTCTAAAACTTTAGAGCCTAAATCCGTTTGTGTACCTTCATGGGCCTCATCATTGATAATAAAATCCCATTTTTCATTAACGATATCTTCGTTTTTATCGTGTCTTCCTCCAAACATTTTTGAGCCCCTTAAATCTTGCATACTAGCAAAATATACAAAACTCTTGCCCTCATTTTGATGAGCCTTCACAAGATCATCAAATTCATAACCAACAGATTTGCTTCCATAAATATATTTAGGGTTATCATAAAATATTTTATTAAAATCTTCATACCAACTTTCTTTTACAACTGGTCTATGTGTAATAATTAGAGTTTTATTAAATTTCATGCGTTTTACTACTTCAAGTGCAGATAATGTTTTCCCAAAACGCATTTTTGCATTCCATAACATATGGCCATGAGTATTAATTTCAATACCACGTTTAGTAAATTGTTTTATTGTTTTTGTTATAGCCTCTTCTTGTTCTGGTCTAAATATAATAGGGGTTCTACCTTCAGAAATTTCCCTTGCATAAAGGGAGCTTCTACCTTCTTTAACAGCCACTATAGCATTTTCAACTGTATCAAGATCTACTTCAAACCATTCTTGTGCACCGTTTAAATTTTTATCACTTCTTTTAATATTTGATCTAATCAAAACAGCGTGAACATCATGATCGCTAAAAGCTTTATTTTTATTATTGATTGCTAATGTGGTATAAAAAAGTCGATAACTAATACCCGCAGTTTTAGTATATGTATCGATTCTAGCAACTGCTGCTTCATTCAACTCATCACAATTATCATGAATTTTATGCACATTTTGTATATTGTGAATGGTTGTTTCTCCTATTTTTAATAATCCTTTGTGGCTTTCGCTATCAATTCCAAACACATAAATTAATTTATGCGAGAAGGTTGACTTAAATTTATTTTCCATAATTCATACCCCTTTACAAGATGTCTACAAATCTAATTATTTTATCGTTTTGCCAATCTTTTATAATTGAATATATCCCATTATGTTTAAAAATATTTTGGGTTTCACACCCTAAACAAGAACTTATGTCTGGTTCGCCAAACAAGTTATACCCTATTATTTTTTCATCGCTACAACTATTGGGTATTACACCTTTTAAACCATCCATTTGCCAAAAGTTCCAAGAAATTATATCTGCGATTTGATTAACCAATTCAACGTTAGGAACTTCATTAAACTTATACTCATAATATTCTATAAATGTGTATAATAAATTTAATCTAGCTATTAATAAATTGTCGCCTTGCCACTCATATCCATAAGTTGATTGATATGCTTTTATAGCCCAATGAATCCAATCTTTTTTTTCGTTGGCATTTTCATTAATAACCCTTAGTTTCCTATCTAAAACTCCAATCCTATCCTTAATTTGAATATAATTTCCACTAACTGTATCATATCTACTAACAATATAGGGAGCTTCACCGCATGTAATCTCAATCCTTAAGTCTAAGATATAATCTTGCCATCTTTTCTTCTTAAATTCTATTTTATTTGAGATTGACTCCCAAGACTCTTCTTTTTCAATATTAAACACATTTTCTTCATCAAACCATACATTATCAATCAAATTATTTTGATGATTACAAACCCATGACGGTGTAAAAACCTCTCCTTTTTCTTTAATACGTTTTTGTTTTTCAATAATACTTTTATTGATTCTTGGTTGAATAATATTTTTATGTTTTCCCAAAATTAAAGTAATATCTATTTCATGATTGAATTCGTATTTGGAACCATATTTTATATAATTATCAGTAGCCCATATGATATTTGATTGTTTTGCTTGATCAACCAATAAAAGAGCAAGAGTATCGCTCGCAAGTTTATATTCTCCGTTTTTAAAAATATTTATATATTCATTTTTTAATTCATGTTCTTTTTTAATGTTCATAATTAATCCTTTAAATTAACATTCTATATTATAATCTTATCATATTTCACAAAACTTTTCTCCGTGTTTTATCAATAAATCAAGATTATAAACAAATCAATCGTATTCTAATTAGACATGGATTTGGTTCGGACACCTGTCGAGTTTGCTAAAGTCAATCGGTTCGGACACCTGTCAAGTTTGATAGTTTTTTGCATGAAAAAAGCCTCAGAAAAGCGTATTCCTCTAAGGCTTTATAAATTTCTATAATCGCTTTGTTGGCTTAATAAAGCCATTACTAAAGTAAGATTTGTTTGGAGGCCCCGACCGGATTTGAACCGGTGGTCAAGCTTTTGCAGAGCCATGCCTTACCACTTGGCTACGGGGCCTAATTACGCTATTTAATTATATCTAATTTTGATATATTTTGCAAACCTTTACCCTTTATTTAAAGTAGATATAATCCTAATCCTAGAAATCCAGATATAATAATTAGTAAAATAGGAGATAGTTTTTCTTTAAACAATGCACTAACAATCGACATAACTCCAAAGATAACTAAAGCTTGCCAACTAAAGTCAAAGTTTTGTGGATCTCCAATAATTGATTTAATAGTTACATTTAAGGCGGCAGCTAAAATAAATCCAATGATTGCTGGTTTTAAAATATCTAATACTTTTTGAACGATGGGGTGTTTGATGAATTTATCGCTGACGGCAGCGATAAATAAAATGATTAAAAATGATGGTAAAACCACTCCTAATGTTGCGAAGATTGCTCCTAAAAAGCCGAAGGTTTCATATCCGGCAAAAGTCGCGATATTAATCGCGAATGGTCCTGGAGTTGATTCGGCAATTCCGATAAATTGAAAAACTTGAGTTTCAGTTAAATATCCATTATTAATCATCTCTTGATTAATTAATGGGATCATTGAGTAACCACCACCAAAGGTGAAAAGACTAATTTTAAAGAAAACCCAAAAAAGTTTTAGTAGTTCTAAAAATGTCATAAATCTATCACCCTTCCTAAATAGTAAATCGTGATGCCGAAGGCGATAAAAATTAACATTAAATAAATTAAATTAAAGTTAGTTAAAAAGGCGATAATTAAGGCAATAAAGAAAATAATGATATTAAAATAACTTTTCTTAATTGGCTTACTTAAGCGATAAGCGGCTTGAAAGATTAAGACACCAACTCCAGCTTGAATGCCTTTTAAAAATCCTTGTATATATTGATTAGTGCTAAATTGTTGTAAGAAGATTGAAATTAAAATAATAATGATAAAAGATGGTAAAACGACGCCAATCGTGGCTAAAAAAGAGCCGAGGAACTTGGCTCTTTTATATCCAATAAAAGTCGCTGCGTTAATCGCGAAAGGACCCGGGGTCGATTCCGCGATTGCAAGGAGAGTTAAACATATCATCTTTCGTGATCCATTCCTTCTTTTCGGTAACTTCTTTTTCAATGATGCCTAAGCATGACGTAGCCACCACCGAAAGTAAAAAGACCGATTTTAAAAAAGGTCCAGGAAGAGATCTAAATACATTTTTAGTTTTTCCTTCATAGTAGTAATTTTAATATTTTTGCTTTCTAATCTTTCCGTCAGTTTTGTGGATTACGATATCACTGTCAGCGTTTTTAGCTAATCCTTTAGCGATAATCGATCGCTTCTTTTTGAGTTCTGAAAATATTTAATCGTTTTATCAGAACCTGATTTTCGAACTCGCCACTGGTTGTAAAACTCGGATTTTTCATCGTTGTTTTGTGAGATGTGATACTTTTGAGGTCTAGCTGTTTCTGGTTCTGCTGGTTTTGGTTCTTCCTTTTTCACTTCAACTTTAGCTGGAGCTGGTTTAGCTTCAACTTTCTTTGGGGCAGCTGGTTTTACTTCTGCTTTCTTTGGTTCAACCGGTTTAACTTCTTCTTTTTTAGGTTCAACCTTTGGTGGTTCTTCCTTAACTACTGGTTGTGGTTTGGCTTTTTTTCTTCTAAAAAAACACATTTAATATTCCTCCTCTATATTTTTTTATTTTAATTTTTAATGATTAATCTTCACGTCTGCTTCTAACGACAGATGCGATAATTGAAATAACAATAATACCGACTACTCCAACAATTCCATATAAAATTAATTTTTCTTTATTAAGTCCAAATGGATACATTGATGATTGAGTCATATTAATAGTAACACTTACTTCTTGAGATGAGTATTCACTTCCAATTACTAAAATAATTTGATAATTATTATTTTCATCAACTGCGGTTACAGTTTGACTTTTAATTATTTGGTTTTCACTAGTTAATTTAATTTTTTCTTTACCATAATGGTCAGGACTAATTTTAAATGAACTACCTGATTTAGCACTATCTTCAATATTAAATTTAATTTCTTCAACTAATGGTTTTAACGTTAGATCGGTATTTAAGACACTATCTTCACTAATTAAGATGCCATTATTTAACCAACCAATAAAAATTTTATTTGGATCGGTATTAATACTTTCAAAGTTATAATCAATAATACTTTCTGAAGTAACAGATGGTAAATCAACTTCAATAATTTCATCATCCGCATTATAAAAAGTAACGGTTATTTTTTCTCGTTTCATTAGAACTACTTCATTTTTAGTAACATTTAAATAATTAGTATCAACAGCGGTTAGTTTATAACCGTCGACTGATGATACTGGCAGTTCAGCATTTCCACCGCTTTTAACTTCAACACTAGCAATTAAAGTACCAGTATCAAAATCTTTAAATTCAACGGTATGCATTACTTCAACAATTTCAAAATCAACTCTTAAATCACCAATCAAACTGGTTGGTGATTTAGGTGTAACAATAAAGTAATATTTACCAACTTCTTTTGGAGCTTGATTTAGTTGATTTTCTGATTGATCAAAATAAGTAACATTAACCGCATGTTCAGGATGATCAATAATCGTAATTGATTCATAACCTTTAACTCCTGATTGACTTTGTCATTCA